>JADGNW010000111.1 GCA_017883315.1 Blastocatellia bacterium
TAGCCTTGCCTACGGGGACTCGTGTTCGCGTAGTGGAAGAGCGCGGGAATTGGATGCGAGTAAAAGTTTTGGACTGGGCAGGAACCGCTCCCGACAGCGCGCCCGATAGTGGATGGGTGGATGGCCGGTTCGTGAAGTTGGATTAAACGGTTCAGAGTTCAGAGTTCTGGGTTCCGGGTTCGGGAAAGAGGTCAGAGACCTCGCGGCATTGAACCCCGAACGCTGAACCCCGAACCCAAAACCTGAACCCGAAACCGAGGACTTATGCGAGCTTGGATAGAGAATCTCAGAAAGTGGATCGACGGCGAAGAAGATCTCGATGAGCAGGGCGAGCCAAAGCCGCGGTCTAAGTGGGACGACTTTCTTGTCGCTGTCGCGCGCGAGATAGAAGCCTCCATGCAGCGCGAGATGTTTACGCCGCCTGGCGGGCCGACTTACGTTCCGCGCGAGTACATCGTGTTCATGAGCCCGGCGGATGACGCCGAGTGGCAGGGCGAAAAACGAGAAGGTCTCGAACGTGGTCTTCATTACGTGCTTTCCGAACGCGCAAAGGAACTCGCCGGCGAGAACGAATTCCAAACGCGAACCCTCACGGTGGAGCTTCGCGTGGATCCGGGCCTGGACGCAGGACGTTTTCGCGTGCAGCACGTCTGGGACACCGAAGCACAGAAGACCATGGTGAAGCCTCGCAAGCGCGCCCAGCCTGCGCAGGAGTTTGTCACTGTAGTCGAGAAGGACGACGAAGCCACGATCGTCCGCCCGCGCCAGCCCGTCGAGCCTCTCGTTCCGACCTTCTCAGTGCTGGTTCACCGCAAAGTTCCCGGCGCAGAAACCGCGCCGCCCGATGTGCGTCCGTTCTTCAAGGATGAGATCGTGATCGGGCGAGGCTCGCGTCACGTCACGGTCGATCTGAGATTGGAAGGAGACCTCGAGGTAAGCCGGCAGCACGCGTCCTTAACGAAGAAGGGCGATGAGTACACCGTCACTTGCAAGGGAGCGAACTCTATCTCTATTAATGATGAGCGTGAAGTGGCTTCAGGAGAAAGCGCGATGGTGAAACCCGGCGACAAGATCACCATCTGCAGTTACGAGCTGATGATTCAAGTTTGAAGCTGAGCGCAAACTCGGATCGGAAATTTAGACGGTACGGCGGTCTCTTAGCTCAGCGACAAGATTCGATGCCTTCAATAAGCTGTCAAAGGTGCCGGCGTCGGTCCACCAGCCTTCGATCACATCCCAGCTCAGATCGCCCGCCTCGATGTAAGCGTTATTCACATCGGTGATTTCGAGCTCGCCTCGCCCGCTTGGCTTCAGGGTCTTGATGATATCGAACACGCGGTTGTCATACATATAGACGCCGATGACCGCGTACTGTGACTTTGGTTCCGATGGCTTCTCTTCAATGCGCACAACCTGGCCGTCCTCAAGAACCGGCACGCCGAAGCGCTGCGGGTCGGGCACTTCACTCAACAGGATCTTCGCGCCCGTGCCTTGATGGCGAAACTTCTTTACGAACGGAGCAATGCTCTCCTCGAGGATGTTGTCACCGAGCACGACGCACACCGGTTCGCCATCAGCGAAGTGCTCGGCTAACGAGAGCGCGGCCGCGATTCCGCCCTCGCCTTCCTGGTAGGCATAGTGCAAGCGATGTAGGCCAAATTCTTTTCCGTTTCGCAGCAGCTTCAGAAAATCGCCCGCGCTATTGCCGCCGGTCACGATAAGAATTTCGGTGATGCCGGCGCCGATCAGTGTGCGAATCGGATAATGGACCATCGGCTCGTCGAACACGGGCAGCAGGTGCTTGTTGGTGACACGAGTAAGCGGCGCCAGCCTTGAACCGAGTCCGCCCGCCAGAACAATTCCCTTCATTCGTCCCCCCTCTTGAGTCTGGGGAATGATATTCGAGCGGCCGCAGAGCGGCAAACAGAAATTCGGGCGCGACCTTCTGCGCCTCCGCAGCGCTGTGATAGACTCGCGCTTCTTTGCGGCCTTTGCCCTTCGCCCTGTGCCCTTTGCGACTTTGCGGATTTTGGCGTCTTTGCGCGAAACGGAGAATTCATCATGAAGCGAATCACGACACTGCTGGTCGTACTTGCCTCTTCAATATCCTTCAACGCTCTCGCCCAACATCAACTCAAGCCGACGCCAAAGACCGTCGCGTGGGGCTACTACGATGCCAGCACGCCGCCGGTGCTTCGAGTCAAATCAGGCGACACAGTCGAGATTCAGACGCTGATAACTTCAAGCCCGTCGCGACTCGAAGCAGCAGGCGTCCCACCCGATCAGGTCGAGCAATCGTTGCGCGACATCACTAAGGAAGTCACAAACAAAGGACCCGGCGGCCACATACTCACCGGTCCCATCTTTGTTGAAGGCGCCGAGCCCGGAGATGTGCTCGAGGTTCGCATCAAGACGATCAAGCTGGCGATACCGTATGCTTACAACGCGTTCGGTCCCGGCCGCGGATTCCTGCCTGAGGACTTTCCGTATCCGAAGATCAAGATCATCCCGCTAGATGAAAAGCGCATGGTCGCCAGGTTTTCAGATACAATCGAAATACCATTGAAGCCGTTCTTCGGAAGTCTCGGCGTCGCTCCGCCCGAAACATCCGGGCGAATAAACAGCGGGCCTCCGTGGATTCACGCGGGGAATCTCGATAACAAAGAGCTGGTCGCGGGCACTACGTTGTTCATCCCGATTCATGCACGCGGCGCGTTGTTCCTGGCTGGCGACGGTCACGCGGGTCAGGGCAACGGCGAGGTCGATATCACCGCGCTCGAGACTTCGCTCGTTGGGACGTTTCAGTTAATTGTTCGCAAAGATATGCATCTGAAATGGCCTCGCGCGGAAACGCCGTCGCACTTCATCACGATGGGCATTCACGAAGACCTGAACGAGGCGACGAAGATGGCGCTGCGCGAGATGATAGATTTTCTGGTTAACGAAAAACATCTCACTCGAGACGATGCTTATATGCTCTCGAGTGTTGCGGCCGATTTGGAAATTACTCAGCTCGTTGACGGCAACAAGGGAGTGCATGCAATGATCCCGAAGTCGATATTCAAGAAGTGAACATAGTCTTAGCGTGCTTTGCGGTTCTTTGCGTCTTTGCGCTGAGAATTCTTAACGCAAAGACGCAAAGGACCGCAAAGCACGCAGAGAAAAGGATGTAGGGGCGGGTCCTCCGTGGCCGCTCCTACATGCTATCGGAGGAAATTCATGGACGGACTTCTTCAAGGAAAGACTGCAATCATCACCGGCGCCGGGCGTGGAATCGGTCGCGCGACGGCGGAACTCTTCGCGGCTCACGGCGCGAATGTAGTGCTGAGCGACATTGATCCCGTGCCCGCAGAAGAGGCTGTGGGAGCCATTCTCGCGGCAGGCGGCCACGCTATAAGCGTCCCCGGCGATGTGACCGACCGGACGTTTCCAGACAGAATCGTCAACGCGGCAATCGAAAAGTTTGGCGGGATCGACATCATCGTTAACAATGCCGGCTACACCTGGGACGCGGTGATTCACAAGATGACCGACGAGCAATGGGAAGCGATACTCGCCGTGCACCTGACCGCGCCGTTTCGAATCATTCGCGCGGCTTCGACGTTCTTGCGCGACGCCGCGAAGCGGGAAAAGCGAGAGTTGGGTGGAGCGCGGGCTCGCAAAGTCGTAAACGTCAGCTCGACTTCAGGCACCCGCGGCAACGCCGGGCAAGCAAACTACGCATCGGGCAAGGCGGGCGTCATCGGATTAACCAAGACGCTTGCGAAAGAGTGGGGCCAGTTCAACATCCAAGTGAACGCGGTAGCATTCGGGCGCATCGACACTCGGTTGACTCAAGCGAAAGAAAAAGGTGAAACGATTCATCGCGGCGAAGCTGAAATTGCAATCGGAATACCGGAAGACCGCTTAAGCAGAACTACGCCGATGATACCCATGGGCCGAGGCGGCACTCCGCAGGAAGGCGCGGGCGCTATTCTGTTCTTCGCTTCACCGCTGTCGGATTACGTTTCGGGCCAGGTGCTCGAAGTAGCCGGCGGGTTGTAGAGTGACTCCTGATGACTGAGATGGGCGGAGCGCGAAAGACGTGGCGCGGGTTCCGTCACCCATCACGCTTCACCCATCACTCCTCACTTCTTCAAGTGCTCGTTGTACCATTCGATCTCGATCTTCGTAGCTTCTACGCGAGCCGTCGTGTAAACACCGTAGTGCGTGATGCCCGGAATCACCACGTACTTCTTGGGCTCGCGGGCCCGATCGTAAGCCAGCTTCGCGTGAAGCGCGTTGTCGAATAGCTCTTCCTTCTCGGCGACAACGAACAGCATCGCGCAGTTCTTGATCATCGGCACATCCTCCACCGGCGCGTAGCGAAGCAGCTTCTCGCGAATCGGCGCGCCTTGCAGATTGCCGATCACCCGCGCGCGAGGAGGCGGATAGCCGATCTCACCGCGCGCTCGCTTTGTGGCTTCTTCATAAGCGAGCTTTAGTTGATCCGCTTCCGAACCAGCCGAGGCCAACTGCGCTTTAGGCCGCGAATCCTCCGCACCAACCTGACTGACGATGCACTTCACCCGGGGATCGTGAGCCGCGACGTAAACCACGTGGCCGCCTGAATAGCTCGAGCCCCACAAGCCGACTCGATTCTTGTCCACCTGCGCCTCGCCCATCGCCCAGTGAATGACGTTGAAGATGTCCTGCGTCTGCTCGAGCGGATCAACCACTTCGCGAATTTCCATCACCTCGGCGGTGAATTTGTTTCCGTCTTTCGTCGCCGGTTCGGGCGCGGTGAGGATCACCCGTGAGTCGCTCGCGCCCCACCCGCGATAATCGAACGCGATCACCAGGTAACCAGCGTGCGCGAAATCGAGCGCGACATCGCGCAACAAAGCCGCGGTGCCTCCCCAGCCGTGACTCATGATTATAGTCGGGAGTTGCTTACCCGCTGCCGGCTTCGGCGAGTACAGTTCTGCGGTTAATCTCACACCTTCGCTCATGACGTTCGCCTTGCGATAGTCGATGTCATCGGGCGGCGTGAA
>JADGNW010000112.1 GCA_017883315.1 Blastocatellia bacterium
ACTGGCCGGCATCATGGTCTGTCACCCAAATGTTGCTTCCATCATAGAGAATGCCGACAGGACTGGAGAAGCCCGTAGTGACCGTAGTCACGCTCAATGGGTTGAGCGTCACGATCGAGACCGAGCCGGGAAATTCGTTTGCTGTCCAGATTCGCGCTCCGTCGAACGCTAGCCCCTGAGAAGTATTCCCGAGAGAGCTAGTCAGCGTCGTGACTGCACCCGCCGCCTGGGTTGGGTCGATTTGATAGAGCTTTCCGGGGCTGCTGTTCCCAACCCCGAATATCCGTCCCTTCGCCGCCACCACTCCAATGGCATTAGTCGCTCCGGTCCAGGTCTCCAGCAGCTTCCCGTCACTCGCCCGTACGCGCGAGACTGTGCCGCTACCGGCATTCGCCACCCACAGATCGGCCCCGTCTGATTCGACTAATTGTGGCGAACTTCCCAAGGTCGTCAACGCGAGGCCGTCGGCAGACGTCGGAGTCCAAAATTGCTTGAGCGCCGCCCGTCTACTCCCTCGTCTCAGCGACTGATCCATCGTGCGAGTGACGAACGCGGCCATCTGCTCGCGCGGCACGTTCGCTGATGGGCTGTAGGTCGTCGGACTCGTGCCGTTGGTGAGTGCGGAGAAGTATGCTTCGGCTATCGAGCAGAAGAATACGTTGCTCGAAGGCACATCGGTGAACGGAAGCGTAATGCTTGCACCTCCGCACGTGCCCGTGTCCGCTCGCATGTAGGTTGATGCTGCGGTGATTATCACCATTGCTGCTATGAGTATCATTGCTCTGTTTCGTATGTTGGTATTCATAAGGATCTTCCTTGTATTGGTTCTTGATGCGGGCCTGGGAGCACCTGCCTTTAGCACCTGAGTGGGCCTCAGCGTGGCAAAAGGATGGTTTGTCTTCTGATAGCCCACGTCGGGCAATTCGCACGCGAACTCCCGCCGAGGGCTCCGAGATATCCGCGGGAGACGCTTGCCTGCTCCCGGGTCAGAACCGCGCCAGCTTGTTAGTCCCAGCGAGTACGATCCAAAAATTGAGGCCGTCGCTGCACACTCCAATCGGTGTTGTGCTCGTCCCAGTTGAGAACGTACCAATGGGGGTCAGGTCTGATGCTTTCCACAAGGAGACGCTGTTCCCGGCTCCGTTCGTTACCAGAATGCGCTCTCCGTCAAATGCTGCTTGATCAGGATGATTCAGTCCGTTGCCCGTAAGAGTCGCCATCACTGTTCCCGCCAGTGGGCCTGTCGCACGCACCACGCTCACACTGGCTGAGTCGAGGTTTGGCACCCAGATGTTTGTTCCGTCGAAGACTGGAAGCTCCGGGGTGACGCCAACAGGGACAGAAATGAGTATGTTGCCGCTCGAATCCAACTTCTTAAGCATGTGGTCTCCAGTATCTGTCACCCAGATGTTCGTTCCATCATAGATGATACCTCCCGGCGCGCTGAACCCCTTGGTAACAGTCGTCACCAAGAAGGGGCTGAGCGTCACTATTGATACCGATCCCGGAGCGCCCTGGTTCGCAGTCCAGATACGCTGCCCGTCAAAGGCGATGCCGAAAGTGTTGGCTCCTAAACCGGTGGTCACGGTACTAACTGCGCCTGCTACTTGTGTAGGGTCTATCTCGTACAGCCTGCCTGGATTTGTGAAACCTGTGACGAATACCTTTCCCATCGCCACCAGCACACCACCGGGAATGGTTGCGCTAGTCCAGTCTTCCAACTTCTTCCCGTCACTTGCTCTTACTCGTGAAACTGTAGCGCCGCTGAAATTAGTCACCCACAGGTCTGCTCCGTCTGACTTGACTAGCCTCGGTCCAGTGCCAACCGTAGTCAAAGCAAGATTATTGCTACCTTGATTGGTCCAGAACTGATCAAGCGCCGCTCGGCTACTGGCTCGCTTCACTGACTGATCCATAGTGCGAGTGACGAACGTAGCCATCTGCTCTCGCGGCACTGGATCACCAGGATTGTAGGTTGTAGGACTCGTACCGTTGGTCAGCGCTGAAAAGTATGCTTCGGCTATTGAGCAGAAGAAGACATTGCCTGAAGACACGTCGGTGAACGGCAGCGTAATGCTTGCACCTCCGCACGTTCCCGTGTCTGCTCGCATGTAGGTTGATGCTGCGGTGATTATGACCATTGCTGCTACGAGTATCATTGCTCTGTTGCGTATGCTGGTATTCATCTTGATTCTCCTTTTCTGCTGAGTGATTGTTCATGCGGGTATGGCATCCCGCGCCTACGGCGCATCAACGAGGTAGCCCGTTACAGTCACCTTGACCTGTTGGCTCCCTTGGAGGGCCGCCCGCTCAACAAAGATCATCACGGACTGAGAGACGTATGCATGTACGAGCTGACTCGCGACACATATTCCATTGGCGCTCGGAGCGTTCCAGGGATAAAAAACCTGGCCGCCTACATCGGTGTTGAGGGCTCCATACACCAACGGACCGCCAAAACTGATTGGGTTGAACTCCGAAAGCCCCGATACATATTCAATAACAAGATGTTTCCCGGCAGGTAAGGAAAGAGACGTCTGCCCCTGGATCATTCCATCGGGTATCGTGAAATTAAAGGTTTGGCCAAAAGGCTGCCTCGCCGGGTTTTCAACATCGCGCACCAAAACAGGAGCGGCCGCAGTGTTGCCGATACTAACAGTGGGCGTTCCGGTAATGCCGACATTCCAGTTGCCGCTCTGCTGGGCCTGAACCGTCCCGGCAATTGCTGTCGTGCCTTGCGCTTTAGTCGGCACAGGGTTGCCGGGAGTGTTCACGACGTTGACATCATCAGGAGCTTTAGCACTACTCGTAAACGAGCCGGAAAGCACAAGCGAGCCAGCCAAAATTGCGAAGCCGATTATTGCGAGAAAATAACTTCTAAAGATCTTCATTTCCGCTCTCCCCTAATTTTGAATTTGAGGTCCTTCAGTTCACCTCACACGAAGCGAAAATACTTCGATCGGGTGT
Organism: Blastocatellia bacterium; assembly: GCA_017883315.1. Lineage (GTDB taxonomy): Bacteria > Acidobacteriota > Blastocatellia > UBA7656 > UBA7656 > Onstottus_A. Next base: position 2,968 of record JADGNW010000112.1, read on the forward strand.
CTGGCGTCACCGCCAGTACTGGCAGGAAAAAAGGCAAAGAGGCGGGACGTTCTCAGGGGGAATACTTATTCAGATGATCCTGTCGCGGAGCGCCTTCGATACCGCTTCGGATTTGGAGTGAACTTGCAGCTTGTCGTAGATGTTGCGCACGTGGAAGTGAATCGTATGAAAAGATACATTTAGTTCTGCCGCTGCGGTCTTGTAGTTATGGCCTTCGACCAACAGCTTGAGCAGTCGCAGTTCGTGCGGGGTCAGTTGATAGTCGGCTCTTTCGGGCGGGCGGATGTCGCGAAATATAGCCACCACACGCCGCGCGACCTCCGGGGACATCGGCGCGCCACCCTCAACTGCTTCCTTTAGGCTCTCGATCAAGCGCGCAGGGGACGTTCGTTTCAACAGATAGCCACAAGCCCCAGCGCACAGCGCATCAAATATGCGCTCGTCGTCGTCGTAAACCGTCAGCATCATCAACAGCAGATCCGGGTAGCGCTCTTTCAATATACGAATGCCTTCGATCCCGCTCATTCCCGGCAAGCCTATGTCTGCAAGCACTATCTCAGGAAGGTCGCCCTTGATTCTATCGAGCGCCTCTTCCATCGTGCGATAAGATCCGGTGCAGCGAAAGCCATCCGTGCCGTTGATGAGCATCGAGAGCGCTTCGCGGATCTGGCGACGGTCTTCGACGATCGCCACTTTGATTACAGTTGATTGCGACGGTATTCCTGCCACAGTGGTATCGAGAGCTCCAAACATACTCTTTCCCCAGTTATGACTAGCGCCTGAGTCAAGAGTCTATACCCCGCGAAGCGACGCGTCCCCGCCAGTACTGGCAGTGATCTCAGCCCGCTCCGTCCCCGGCGCCGTTGGTGACAAGCGTCGACGCGGGCGGCTGCGTAAGTTGTACGCGCAGAGTAACAGTCGTGCCTGCGCCTTCTTTTGAAACCACATCGAGCTGGCCGCCGATGCTGCCTGCGCGCTCGCGCATACTCGCCATCCCATGCCCGTCGCTATCCTTGACGGTACTAAACCCTCTTCCGTTGTCGCTCACTTTGAGCAAAAGAGAAGCGTCGGCCATCTGAAACTCAATATCGGCTTGGGTGCAGTCGGAATGCTTCACGACGTTGTTTACGCTTTCCTTGAAAATCAAAAACACTTCACGGCGGATATTAGCTCCGAGTCTCACATCCACCTCTGCATCGGGCACACGAAATCGAAACGCGATATCCCGGGCGGCGAACGTGTCGCTTGCGAAACGTCGCATCCTTTGAACCAGGTCGCTCAGATGGTCTTTTCGAGGATTGATCGCCCACACGATGTCGCTCATCGAGCTGACGGCCTCGTGGGAGGCACTGGAAATCATCTTCAACGGTTCGGCGACTTCAGAATGATCACGGTCAACTCGCTGGCGCACGACTTCGCTGAGGAGGTATATCTGGGACAGGGTCGATCCGATGTCGTCGTGCAAGTCCGTGGCGATGCGCCGCCTCACCTGTTCGAGCTCGACGAGCCGCTCCTCGCGGCTTCGGCGCAGAGCGTCTTCGGCGTCACGCACATCTCTCATTCGTAGATGACGATAACGCGCCACGGCAACAATCGGAACGGCGATCACAACCAGCGCAAGCAATCGAAACCACCAACGCTGCCAGATTGGCTGAAGAACTCGGAAGCTCACCTTTGCGGGCGACTCGCTCAGAGTGCCGTCAGCGCTAACGGCTCGCGCAAGGAAGCTATAAGAGCCGGGCGGAAGGTTGGGATAACTGACGGTGCGTTGATCCGTCGGCACGTTCCAGTCCTTGTCTACACCTTCCAACTTGAATTGATAGCGCAGCGTTTCTCCCACACCCGGGCTTAGGCCGAGACAATCAATTTCAATATTATTCTCGCGTGCGCTGAGCTCCGGCCCGGCAATGTTTGCCGCGCCCAACTCAGAGATGGGATAAGCAACTCCGGCGACTCGCACTGCGCTGATGAGAATCTGCGGCGGCGAAGTTGGCCGCTCAGGTTGCGGGATGAGTCGGGAAACCCCTTGGAGCGTGCCGAACCACAGCGACCCATCGCGATGACGGAACGCGACGTTGACGAAGCTACTAGCCAGCCCGTCTGCCGTTGTGTAGTGTTTTATGCGACCGGTAGCCGGATCGAGCTTGTCCACACCCCGACCAGTCCCAATGTAGATCATTCCCCATTGATCCTCAGTCACACACGTAGCCTGATTGCTCGATAACCCATCGGCGGTCGAATAGGTAACAAAGCGCGGGTGCTCGGCGCTCGGATCATCTGCGCGCGCAACGCCACCTTCTCCGGTCGCAACCCAGAGCCGGCCTGCGTGATCGAGATAGAGTCCTCGGACAAGCCCCGGCGGCACTCCATCGGCATGTGTGTAAGGCGTGAAGCGGCCCGCCGAGTAGCGTAAAAGGCCTCCCAGATAAAGCCCTATCCAGAGGTTGCCTGCGGCGTCTTCGCAAAAAGCAGTCGGCGCAGCCTCGGGTATCCCGTCAGCCGGTGTGTAGCAATGAAAGGTCCCGGTCGCTCGCTCCCATCGGGTCAGCACTCCTTTGATATTGCCAACTGTGCTGATCCAGATATCGCCGCGCGAATCTTCAAAGAGGCGGAATATCTGATTGGCAGGAAGGCCATTCTGTGTTGTGTAGATTGCTTTGGGGCGCGCGCGTGTGATTTGCTCGAGATTGGGTAGTTTGGGATAGCGAACAAGCCCTTCGCCGGTGTTCATCCACCAACCACCTGCGCTGTCCTCGAACATAACCTGATACCAGCCCCAACCCCAGTAAGACATCCCTTTTGGCAAAGTAATTCGAATAGCGGTGAACCTGCGGCCATCGAACCTATTGATCGAACCGCTGCCCTCGAGGACGCACAGCTCGCCTGCCCGATTCTCAAAGATCGAGCCTATGCTAATCCCTCCGAGACCGTCCGCCTGGTTGTAGGTAGTGAATCCGTTGGCCGCGAGCCTCATCGCTCCGCCGTAAGCGGTGCCTGTCCATACAGTGCCGTTGTGATCTTCGGCAAGCGCGGTTATGGATACGTCGCTCAGACCATTGGCCTGGGTGTAACTTCGAAATCTCCCGGCGTCTTGATTCTTCGCCGGCATGAACTCGTTTAGCCCAGTCGGAGTACCCACCCACAGTTTTCCATCCGATGATTGGAACAACGAACTAATTCTATTATCCGACAGCCCATCTCTTGTCGTATACAGCCGTGCGACAATCGAGCGACCAGGCTCCGGATCAGCAACGAGTTGGTAAAGCCCGTGAGAGGTGCCAACCCATATCCGCCCGTCCCGGCCATCCAGCAACGCGCTCGCAACTACGTTCACAGGCAATCCTTCTTTGCTTTCATAGCACTCTACAGTTCCGTCCGGCCGCCGCCTGCGGAGCCCGGACTCGGAACTGACCCACAGCGAGCCGCGCCGGTCTTCAAGAATCGCTCGCACCCGCAGTTGAAGTTCGGGACTTGCAGGTCGAATGATGTCAGCGAAGGCGAAGACCCATTGACCATTGATTTGATCAAGGCGAAAAAGCCCCTGCTCGGTTCCGCACCAGATGGTGCCGGCGTGATCCTCATAGATCACATTGATGGCCTGAGCGTTTGTTTCTTCAGATGGATAATAAGCGACGAATCTCTGAAACGAGTCGTGCGCGCCGCCCGCGTTCTGCTGCGGAGGGTCGGGGTTGAAGCGGCACAGGCCTTTGTTGGTTGCAACCCAATAGATTCCGCTGCGGGTTTCCAGAAAATCACGAACCTCGCGGCCCGCGAGACCCTCATCGGTTCCATAATTGGTAAACCGGTAACCGTCAAAACGCGAGAGACCTTCAGTCGTGCAGAACCAGAGAAAGCCTCTTGAGTCTTGGACGATGCGGTTGACGTGATCGCGCGCCAAACCATCGGCAGTAGTATAGGTCTTAATTGGCAGTCGCTCGGCATGTGCCGAAACCAGCGCAGCCAATACAAGGCACACCAACGACACGATGCTAACGGCGGTAGTGCCCGCTCTCCGTTCTGCCACGCGAATTCCTCCACCCGAGGGGTTGGGGTTAGAGTAGGTCCTGATGTTTATCCCAAATGAGTACGGAATTCAACCGCTGGCGGGCAGGAGCCAAAAATGATACTAACGAAGTCCAGCGAGTAGCCCGTGGATGATCACAAAGAATCTTGTAGCACACATGCCTTGCTATTATCGGGCACTCGTCGCAGCCGGCTAAAACATCTCGCAATTCCGTCGCGCGAGGGGTCAGAGCTGGCGCTTGCTGAGTTCGCTGGAACCTTTATAAGGGAACGGCTCGGGAGCGCATCGTCCGACTGGCGGCCTGAGCAATATGCCGAGATCGGCGCTCGCCAAGGCGAGATTAAGCCTCTGCTGGAAGCGCTATATGGCGAATGGCAAACCGCTGTAAAGGAATCCGACGAATCCACCAAGGGCCTTGAAGGTTCCAGGTGAGAGCGTTCCCGATTTCTAAAGCGGTTTCTGCAGGAACAGCAAGTTGGATCGCCTACCGTTGGGGTTTTCAACCTGCAACTGAACCGTCTGACCCGGCGCGATCTGTTTGGCGGCCTTCTTGGCGAACAACACCTGTGTCGGGTCAGGATCATCGTTTCGTGTCTTGGTCGGCTGATCGTTAATCCTGAGCACGGCGCCCGCATCGAAGCCCTGGCCGTACACGATGATGTTCTTACCGCTAATCACGGCCTGAACCAGGACCGGGTTGTTAGGCGTTGCGTTGGGATCGATCTTCGCGATGAAAATGTCTCGCGCGCCGGCATTGGCATCACGCAACGCATCCAGAGTCAGAAAATCCTGAGAGTCCGTAAATCCTGTAACATATATTGCGCCGTCTGCGCCCAAGCCGACTCCCAGCGCAACGTCATCTCCGCTACCGCCGAGATAGGTTGAGAACGTAACGGCGCCGCTCGTTCCGATCTTCGCGATGAGAGCGTCGTCTGCCCCACCTTTGAAAAACGACTGAATGGATGCGACCGTCGGCATTCCATCTCCCGCGCTGCCCGCGATCACCGCATTGCCCATAGCATCAACCGCGATTGCGTTAGCCGACTCATCGCCGCTGGCGCCTCCAACGAATGTGAGGTAGGAGATTGCCGACCCCGATGGATTGAGCTTGGCCACGAAAGCGTCGCTCGTTGTCGTGGAGGTCCGCGTCGACGTCGAGCCGGGGAAGCTCGTCGACTTCGTCCTGCCTGCGACGTAGGCGTTGCGATTCGGATCGGTGGCGATCGCGAGACCAAAATCGTCGTTGCTTCCTCCGAGATAGGTCGAGTAAACGAAGTCAGAACCGCTCGGATTGATCACCGACACAAAGCCATCTGAAGTCGATGTAGTACCGTTCTTCGCCGGCTGGAGCGCATTCTTGAGCGGGAAATTGGCCGACTGCGTATCGCCAGTCACATAAGCATTGCCCAAGGAATCAACGCTTATTCCCGATCTTTCGATCAGATCTTCCGTCCCGCTGCCTCCAAGATAGGTCGAGTAAACCAGCGTCTTGCCGTCAAGCGCGAGCTTCGAGACAAAAGCATCCGAGTCGCCGCCTCCGTAGCTCGCTTGAATCGCGCCAACCAGCGGGAAGTCTAGCGACGAGGTTCGGCCTGAGATGTAGGCGCTGCCCGCGCTGTCGATCGCCACGCTCACTCCGGTTTCCTGGCCGCTTCCACCAATCAAACTTGAATAGAAAAACTGCTGAAAATTCGCAGTCATCTTGACTACAAACGCATCAGAAGTGCCGAGCAGAGCCGAGCCTACCGAGTTGACCTGCGGGAAATCCGATGACTCGGTGGTACCGCACAAATACACATTGCCCGACCCGTCAACTGCCATCCCGGTCGCGGTGTCGTTCTTTGCTCCGCCAAAGAAGCTGTAGGTGAGGAATAACCCATCTGTACTCAACCTGCCAACGAAAACATTGGAGTTGGTAGTTGAAGCGGTAAACAGAAAGTCTGATGAAAACGAATCGCCAACCAGGTAAGCGTTGCCGGCGGAATCAGCAACGATGCCTCTTCCAAAATCCGATGCGCTGCCACCCATATAAGTCGAATATACAAGCACCGGATCGATGACCAGTGGCCGGGTTTGATCGTAGTCCCCGACCTCGAAACCAATCGTCCCGTCAGTCAACTGTTTGAACGCAGCCGCCACAGGACGCCGCGAGCCATCCTTTTCCTGATAAGCAATCGGGCGCTCGTGTCTCAGTTCGCCCCCAGGCGTACGAAGAATCAGTGCGCCTTCGTGCGCTAGTATCAGGTCATCGACTCCGTCGAACCGCAGCCTGATCTCATTGGCGTCTCCGCCTGGCGCAACCGTGAAATCGTATTCGAGCTGTCGCTCATTGCTACGAAACATCAAATCGACGCCACGATACACACTTGAATATGAAACGCCCCCGTAAGTCTCAACATCCCGTATCCATTTGGAGGGATCATTGCCAATAAAATAGTTTGCGCGAGCTACTTGCTCTTGTACGCCTGAGACAAAAGGCATTGAATTAGCGCCCTCGAGTCTCATGGTCACGCGATGCGCAGGCAATGATTCATCAGGCGATCCCTCGCAGCGACGTCTTGATTCGCCCGCAGGCGCTCGCTTCCGGTCGTGCAGCGCAAGCACGGCCTCACCAGTTTTGAGAAGCACACCAAAGCCGTCTCCGCGTCCGACGAATTTCACATCGGCGTCGGCTTGTCCGCGATTCGCCTCGAAGCTCACCGGCAGAGACCTGATGGCTTCGCTTGACGCAGATTTCCCTACCCGGCTTGGGCTCTTCTCGGAGAGCGTTGAGCGGTTCTGCGTCGCTACTGGCTCGGCGCCCGAGTGAGTGTTTGGAACCAACGCTGAAAGCAAGGATGCGATTGAAAGAATCAAAGCTGCGCGTTGAAACTTGTGAGGACTGGTCTTCATGGCGTCACTCCTCCTGTAACCAACTGTCGCTTACCTACAAGCAGGACTCGGTCACGATTATTCGGAAAGCATTTGGAAGCGGTTGCGCCCATCGATTAACGGCTTCCTGCTTCCTATAGCATACTCCAGCTATTAACACGAAGTCATCGCCAATTGTCGCTTCGAAACGATTCGTACAACTCCGACCTCAATATCAGCCTCCCGAGCCGACGGCAAAGCAAAGCGTATCTTGATATTCAGCTTCGATCAAGCCGATAAGTCAATATCTTGTGCGTCGAAGTCAGTCCCCTACAACTTGCGGTATACTCCTCATGCTGATTGTGCTAGACTGCCGACCCGTAGAGCAGTTATCACCTGAAACAGTTCCGCAGCGACAAACGATATTTTTATCCAACCGGGTCCTCTTCATAAGAACGTTGTAAAAACGCGAGGGGCTCCATAGACTGCAAAGAAGGCGGGAATGAACGAAAAAGATTTTGTACACCTTCATCTCCACTCGGACTTCAGCCTGCTGGACGGCGCAATCCAGATAGAGCCGCTCACCCAGCGCGCGCAGGAGCTAAACGCGCGAGCGGTAGCCGTCACCGACCACGGAAATCTCTACGGTGCCATCTCCTTCTACAATCAGATGAAGTCATCGGGGATCAAACCCATCATCGGTATGGAAGCCTACATCGCGAAGGGCAAACATACCGATCGCGGCGATGCCTCGGGTGAAAAAGGCACGAACCACATCATCCTGCTAGCCAAGAACCTGACGGGCTATCACAACCTCGCGAAGCTATCGTCCTTCTCATTCATCCACGGTTTCTACTACAAGCCGCGGATCGATAAGGAACTGCTCGCGACACATAGCGAAGGACTGGTCGCCCTCTCGGCTTGTCTCTCCGGTGTGCCGTCCTCGTTACTGCTGAGCGACAGATTCGACGAAGCCGCGCGCCAGGCGAAAGAGTTCGAGGACATACTGGGCAAGGGTAACTATTATCTCGAAGTTCAGAACCACGGTCTCGAGCAAGAAGTGCAGACGGTGATTCCGGGCATGATTGCGCTCTCAAAGAAGACAGGGATACCCCTCGCTGCAACCAATGATTGTCATTACTTGATGCAGGACGACTGGCGGGCGCACGACATTCTGGTGTGCATCGGCGCTGGAAAAACCGTCAATGAGAAACGCGGGCTCAAGTACAAAGAGGGCGAGTTCTATTTCAGATCGGCCGACGAGATGTGGCAGATATTCGGCGCTGACTTGCCGGAAGCGTTGCTGAACACCGTCGCCATAGCCGAAATGTGCGAGCTCGAGCTGCCGAAGGGCCAGAACCACTTGCCGGAATACCGCGTGCCTGAAGGAGAGACCGCCGACAGCTATTTCACCAAGCGCGTGCGCGCCGGACTCGAGGAACGATGGACGCAGATAAAAGACCGGCCCGCTCGCAAGTTTGATCTCGATGATTATCGCGCGCGGCTCGAACAAGAAATCGCCGTGATCATCAAGATGCGTTATGCAAGCTACTTTCTCATCGTTTGGGACTTTATCGCTTACGCGCGAAGGAACGACATTCCAGTTGGTCCCGGCCGCGGCTCGGCAGCCGGGTCGCTCGTGGCCTACTGCCTGCGAATCACTGACATCGATCCGATTGAATATGATCTTTTCTTCGAGCGCTTCCTGAATCCCGAGCGCGTTGATATGCCCGACATCGATATCGACTTCTGCGTGCGGGGGCGGCAGAAGGTGATCGACTACGTAGCCGATTATTACGGACGCGATCACGTCTCCCAGATCAGCACGTTCGGGACGATGGCTTCGAAGGCGGCGATCAAAGACGTGGGACGGGCGCTCGAGATGCCCTACGCCGAGGTCGACAAGATAGCCAAGATGATCCCGCCGCCGGTGCGAGGGCGCAATGTTTCGATCGAAGACGCAATCAAACAAAACCCCGATCTCAAGCGAGCCATCAACACAGACGAGCGCGTTCGCGACTTAATCGAGATCGCGCAGCGGCTGGAAGGCTGCTCGCGTCACGCGTCGGTTCACGCTGCGGGAGTTGTGATCTCGCCCAAGCCGCTCTATGAACTTGTGCCTATCTCGAAGACGGCGCGCGATGAAATAACAACTCAGTATCCGATGAACGATCTGGTAAAGACCGGGATGCTGAAAATGGATTTCCTCGCGCTGACCACTTTGACGATCATCGAGGACTGCCTCAAATCGATCGAACGCGAGACCGGCACCCGGCTCGACTTCACTAACATACCACTCGATGATCCGGCCGCCCTGCAGCTATTCTGCGAAGGTAAGACCGAAGCAATTTTTCAGTTTGAGTCCGGAGGAATGAAAGACATTTGCCGGCGGCTCAAGCCGGAGGGGCTCGAGGATCTATCCGCGCTCAACGCGTTGTTCAGGCCGGGTCCGATTGACAGCGGTATGGTCGACGATTTCATCGAACGGCGTCACGGGCGTAGAAAGGTGCGTTACGACTTCCCCGAGCTGAAGGAAATCATGGGCAACACGCTCGGCATCTGCGTCTACCAGGAACAACTGATGGCAACGTTTCAAAAGCTCGCAGGCTATTCACTCGGCGAAGCCGACCTCGTTCGACGCGCGATGGGGAAGAAGAAACGAGAAGAACTCGACAAGCACAAAGAGAAGTTTCTCAAGCAGGCGACGGAGCGTGGTCACAACCTTGCAAATCTCGAGAAGCTTTGGCATAGCTTCGAGGGATTTGCCGACTACGCTTTCAATCGCGCGCACTCTTTCTCGTACGGATATCTCGCCTACCAGACCGCGTATTTGAAAGCCCACCACCGCACGCATTTCTGGGCGGCCGTCCTCTCGAATGAGTTGAACAACACAGCGAAAGTTGTGAGGTACATCAACGAAGCGCGCTCGCAGGGGATCCAAATTCTCCCGCCCGACGTCAATGCCAGCCTCGACAACTTCACTGCGAGCGGTAACACGATCAGGTTTGGTCTCGCTGCGATCAAAGGCATCGGCCAATCGGCTGTCTCTTCAATCATTGAAGCTCGGAGCGCGGGTCCGTTCGCGTCAGTGTTTGACTTCACCGAACGCGTTGACTCGCGTGCCGTGAACAAGCGCGTGCTCGAAGGACTGATTCGAGCCGGCGCGTTTGACTCTGCTAACAAGAGCCGCGCGCGATTGTTCGCGACGATTGACTCGGCCATCGAAAGCGGGCAGCGGGAGCAGCGTTCGCGCGCCAGCGGTCAGAGCGATTTGTTCGGAGCGTTAGCTGCTGCCGTCCCGATTGCTGACCCTCCGCTTCCAGACGTTCCTGAATGGGCAAATCACGAAGTGCTCAAGGGCGAGAAGGAAACGCTCGGCTTCTACATTTCCGGTCATCCGCTTTCCGGCTATGAAGAGGCGCTTCGTGATTTTGCAGATGCGGACGTGGATCGACTTGTGAGTTTCAGTCACGGCACTATCGTCACCATGGGCGGAGTTGTTATAGATCTGAACTTGCGCTCCACGAAGAAGGGCGATCGTTTCGGCCTGTTTCAGCTTGAAGATCAGTATGGATCGGTGAAGGTCGTGGCTTGGCCCGACGTGTTCAGCAAATCAAATGGCCTGATGCAAAACGATGCGGCCGTGCTGGTGCGCGGCCGGTTGGAGATCGACGATGGTGGCGCGATGACCATCATCGCCGAAGAGGTCGGCTCGCTTGCGGACGTTCGGGAGCGATCGGCTCGGACGGTAGTCCTGCACTTCGACGTCGATGCTGTTGACGAGAAGAAGCTGGAGCAACTCCACGGGCTGCTCGACAACAATCGAGGCGATTGCGGAATTATTTTTGAAGTGACACTCGCCGATGGCAGCATCGCTCGCGTGCAGCCGAATCATCACGTCCGGGTAAAGGTGACGCCGGCGCTTACGAACTCAATCAAAGAAGTGATGGTCGACTGCCGAGTCGAGCTTGTGGTTCAACGCGCCACCACTGCTGCACGGTAGTAACTTTATGAGGGCTAAGGCACCCACCAAGAATAGACACCGAGGCAGCAGTTTCGATTCCTTCCTTGAAGAAGAAGGAATCCAAGGTCAGGTTGAGCGGCTTGCGACGAAGCGAGCCTGCGCAATTCAGCTTGCCCGTGCAATCGAGCAAAGCGGATTGTCAAAGTCCGAGGTAGCTCGAAGGATGCACACCAGTCGCGCTGTCCTGGACCGCCTCTTGGATGAAACAAACCCCTCGGTCACTCTCACCACGCTTGAGAAGGCCGCTATCGCGTTAGGGCGCAAGTTGCACGTCGAGATCGTCGAGGGTTGAAGACACGGATTAGCGTATCTGAGCCCTTTGCCTCCTTCCTCGCTTCAATGCTACAGTCTTCCTTGGCCCTACGGCGGTTAGCCAACAACCAAATCGCCAAAGCAGGAATCTAACCGCCCGACGCAGTTGAAAGGAACGCGAGTTCGTAGAGCCTTGGTAACCGTCACGCAAAAACCTAAGACCCGGGTACTCCAAAGAGAATCGCCGCGACCGGGCATCATTCGCCGCATCTTCTCTCCCTTGCGGCTCGCCATACTCGGCATCCTCACGCTCATCTTTCTTTCGGTCTTCGCGTTCTTTTATCTCAAATACTCGAAGCTGATCGATGCGCGGTTGCGCGGCGACATCGCCGTGAGAACCACCGGCATCTACGCCGCGCCGCGCGTGATTCGAGCCGGGCAAGCGATGACGCTCGCTTCGCTGAAGGGTTATCTCGACGGCATCGGCTACGTCGACTCGACCAAGGACGCCGACTCGAACCGAGGGCGATATCAGATTAAGGGCAACTCGATTGAGATTCATACCAGCCGCGATGCGATCATCAACGGCGTCCGCCAGTTTCCCAGCCTCAACATCGCGTTCGCGGCGAGCGGGAAGGGCGTTAGCAAAATTACTGACATCGATACAAAGCGCAACCTGGATAGCTCGCTGCTCGAGCCCGAGTTGGTGACCGCAATCTCAAACGAGAAGCAGCGGCAGAAACAAAAGCTTGTCTCGTTCAAAGACCTGCCGAAGGACTACGTCAACGCGGTTGTTGCGATCGAGGACCGCCAATTCTTCGAGCACTCGGGCATAAACGTCCGGGGAATCCTGCGAGCCCTCTTGCGCGACGCAAGCGAAGGTCAGCTTCAGGAGGGCGGGTCATCGATCACTCAACAATTGGTGAAGAACTTTTTCCTCACGCCCGAGCGCACGTGGAAGCGCAAGGCTCAGGAGATGATGATCGCGCTCGTGCTTGAAACCAAACTGAAGAAAGAAGGAATCTTTCAGCTCTACTCCAACGATATATACATGGGCCAGTCGGGCAGCTACTCGATCAACGGCGTCGGCGAAGCGGCCTCGGCTTACTTCAATAAGGATGTAGTCAACCTCACTCTCCCCGAATGCGCGTTTCTAGCCGGCATAATCAGAGGCCCAAGTCTCTATTCGCCTTATCGCGATCCCGAGCGCGCAAAGGCCCGGCGGAATCAGGTGCTCGATTCGATGGTCGAAGCGGGCTTCATCCCGCGCGACAAAGCCGAGCAGGCTAAAACTGGTGATTTGAAGATCCAGGCAAAGCGCAGCGCACTCAACAGCGATGCGCCGTACTTCGTCGACTACCTCCAACAGCAGTTGACGAATGAGCTTCCCACGCGTGACCCCGCGCGCCAGTCGTATCGCGTGTACACGACGATCGATATGGATCTTCAGCGAGCGGCTGACAAAGCGGTGAATGACACACTGACTTCGCTAGATCAAATCTTCGCCAAACGCAGAAAGAACCCGATCCCAGCGGGTACGCTGCAGGCTGCGCTTGTCGCGCTGAACGCGAAGACCGGCGAGATACTGGCGATGGTTGGCGGACGCGACTACGGTCAGAGCCAGCTCAATCGCGCTGTCGACGCAAACCGGCAACCCGGCTCCGTGTTCAAGCCGATCGTTTACGCTACCGCTCTCAATAGCGTTTACGACGATATGGCTGAAGAGAAGTTAACCCCGGCGTCGTTGTTCATGGACGCGCCGGAGACCTTTCTCTACGGACGCGGTCAGACTTATTCGCCTGAGAATTTCGGCAAGACATATTCAAACCGCGACGTTCCTCTTCGCGAAGGGCTCGTTCATTCACTAAATGTCGTGACAGTGCGCATCGCCGAGAAGGTTGGTTATTCGAAGATCGCGCGAATGGCTGAGAAGCTTGGGCTGCCGCGGCCTCAGCCTTTCCCTGCCCTCGCGCTCGGGACCGCCGAAGCGACTCCGCTTCAAGTCGCGCAGGCTTACACCGCGTTCGCAAACAACGGGCTGCTCGCTGAGTCGCGCCCGATCAAGCGCGTGACGAATTCCGATGGCGTCGGCGTGACTGAATCCAAGCCGCAGACGCAGCAGGCTCTCAGACCCGAGGTCAGTTGGCTGATGACCAACATTATGCAAGACGTGCTGAATCGCGGCACCGCCGCTCGAGCGCGCGCGATGGGTTTCACCGAGAAGGCCGCCGCCGGCAAGACCGGCACTTCGCGCGACGGATGGTTCGCGGGCTACACGCCGAACATAGTGTGCGTGGTTTGGGTTGGCTTCGACGACAATTCTGAGCTTGGGCTCGAAGGCGCGAAGTCTGCACTTCCGATATGGGCTTCCTTCATGAAATCGGCGCTTGCGCTGAGACCCGAATTTGGCGGCGAGAGTTTTCCACCTCCACCTGACGGCATCGTCACAGCAGAGATCGATCCAACCACAGCCTTGCTCGCGACTGACTTGTGTCCCACCCGCCGCACCGAGTATTTCATCCAAGGCACTCAGCCTGAGCAGCAGTGCGAAGCACACTCAGGCGAGCACCCCGAACTCCCACCGGTTCCCGGCTTTTCATGGCCCGAGGACCAGATTAACCCCGACGATAAAGCTAAGAAGCTCCAACGCGACGCCGAGAAAGTTATCGACGACGCGGGACGCGAGTTGAAGAAGCAGATCAAAAAAGCAACCGGAAAACCTTAGCGAGATTTGCGGACCTTTGCGCCTTTGCGCGGACATCTCTCCCGAATAGGGCATCGTCGAGTGGAAACGAAAATAACAGATTCAATTAGAATGGATGTACTCGATTAGCTCGGTCTCAGTCTCTCAGTCGCCACGACTGGCGCTAGATCGTGAAGCGCGGTAACGAGCAAACAAACCACTGATCTTATGGGGTCTTCACCACGCGGAAAGAATACTTGCCGAGAACGCTGGCGTTGCCGTCTCCGGCAACCCCCTCAACTGTGAGAAGATAATCACCGTCGCGAAAAAGAGTTGAATTGAAGCCCGCTGAAAGCGCGTTGTACCGGTTTGGCTTGAAACCACTCCCTTTCCAAATCAACTGACCATGATCCCCGAGGATTGTCATCCGGTAATCCTTATAACTTCCCTCTTCTTCGAGTGCCACCGTAATCGAAAAGCTGGTCGGAGAACGGGGAATGATAAGTTCGTTAGTCGAGGCAGACGATGACTCACCTCCTCTGGCCGACACCAAATCAAAAATCAGCGGATTGATCTGGGGCTGCTTCGAACCGTCGTACTGATGAGCGATCCCGGTGCGTTCTTGCTTCTCGATCTCGGCCTGAAGCTGATTGAGTTGTCGCGTCAATTCACGCTCCGTCTCTTGATGCTTCGCGTCAACCGAAGAGGCAGCCTGATGCTCTTCCTCATAGCGCCGTTCCCATTGAGCGGAGACACTTCTTGCTTGATCGGCCTCAGCCCGGGAGCGCCGGATTTGATTGAACACAAGCACCGCGCTTGCAAGAACGACCAGCGATAGAACACCAGCCGCTAAGGCGAACGCCTTGCGCGATCTCAAATACCAAAAACGTCCTTTGGGAATGTTAATACGCGCTTCCGGTGCCCGCTCACTTGCCACAAGACGTAACCCTTCAACGAAAGCTTTGGTTGTCTCTAATCGATCAGTACAATCTGAACAATCGACAAAATGCTCCTCGAACCGCGCGCTCTCATCCACCGGCAATTTGCCCATCAGGTACCGGTCGACAATATCCAGTTCATCAATGTACTTATGGTCCATATTCCTTGAACTACCCTAATTAGAAAGTGTCGCCGAACGCGCCGTTATCGCACCGCTCCCTTGCAATTGTCAAAGCGATCAGCGCTCGGGCCGACCGACGCGACGCACATAAAGCTCCTTGAATCGGGCTATCGCCCTGTAGATCACATTATTGAATTGAGTCCTGGTCAAGTGGAGATCTTCACAGATTCTATCTTTGTCCTGCTCGGCGATGTAGTAACGGTTGAGCAAATCCCTATCGCGTTCAATCTTCAACTCGTTGATGATTTGGCGAACAACCCTGGATTTCTCTTGCTTCAAGATCTCATCAAGCTGATTCGGTGCAGGATCGGGGATATGTTCGGCGTCGCAGTTCTCTTCTCTGTTCTCAAGGCGCCTCGCTCGCCGGATGTAGTCAATTGCGGCGTTCCGGGCCACGCTACAGACAAATCCGGAGAGTCTTTCAGGCTGGCGAAGGTCTCCACGCCTGATCTTTTCCAGGACTATCCTGAAGGTCTCTTGGGAAACATCTTCGGTAGCAGACTGACTTCTGACGATCTGATCGATAATGACAGTAATCCCTTGTCTGTATCTTTGGACAACCGCGTCTTCCGCTGCCGAGTCGCCGGCGATGATCCGCCTCACAAGCTCGACCAGTTCTGTTCCGCTGTTTGTACTGACTAGGTTCACACAGTGTCTTTTTCAAGGACCATTAAAAATGAACTGTTTGTTATTCGAATCCGGCTAGACCTGCTTTAAGGTTTCCCGACATTGATGAACGGAGCCCAGTAATACGGGTGGCGCGTCTCTGCGCCGCCTTGCAACATTTGTAGTTTTGCTAAGCGAAGAGCAGCGGCGTTGCCAAGGTTATCTGCCAGGTGTTGATAGAAGCTTTTCATAAGATGGCCGGTTGAAATATCACTCACGCTCCACAGGCTCACTACTACTGACCGAGCTCCGGCATACAGAAATGCGCGGCTCAGCCCAACGATCCCTTCACCTGATAGCAACTGCCCGCGCCCCGTCTGACACGCGCTCAAGACAACAAGGTCACAATCCAGATCCAGTTCGGAAATCTCGTTCACTTCGAGAAATCCATCCTCATCAG
>JADGNW010000113.1 GCA_017883315.1 Blastocatellia bacterium
GCGCCGGTCTGGGTGGGCGCATCTTCTCAGGCTTCCAAGTCTCTCCGATCATTCGCTACAACAGTGCACACCCTTTCAATTTGCTGGCCGGGACTAACGTAAATAACGACCGGCACTCAACCACTGACCGTCCGCCGGGAGCCGGGCGCAACACTGGCATCGGTCCGAACTACATCGATTTCGATATGCGCTTAGCTCGCCAGTTCAAACTGACCGAGAAGGCCAGTCTGCAGTTCCTTGCGGAGGGATTCAATATTTTCAACCGGACGAACTTTGGCAGTGTGAACAACGTGGTCGGCGTGATTGCCCCGCCATTTAATCTGAGCGGAAACAGCAGCCTCTCGCCAAGCCAGCCGCTTGGCTTTACCTCAGCGCTGCCTAAGCGGCAACTGCAGTTCGGAGTGCGCCTTAGCTTCTAAGCGACCGGCCCACTTCTGAAGCCTTCAAGGAGAGCCTCTGTGTAATGAGGCTCTCCTTCTCTTTAGCAACCGGCAACGCTCCCTGGATAACACGCTGGATAACAAGTTAGAGCTGGAACTCTGAACTCCAGACCGCTGCTCACCCCTGTCTATTTACCTTCCGATGCCCACCGCTTTCTGAAGCGCCAGAGAGCGGATTGCGGCGCACGCGACTCGGGGTTGGGGTTCGAGCGATCAACTACGAGTGAGACGGGAGTTCGCCGCCGTGCGCGACCTGATGCTCGCGCGCCGCGACGTCGTTGATGTAAGAAAGGAAGCGCTGAAACAAAGCATCGCTCTCGTCTTCGGTGAGGTCGTTTCTCGATTTCTCGTTTGCGTAGCCGTTAGAAGTGAGCTCGAGCCTTGGGTCATGAGTCAACATCTGGATCAGTAAATTCGAAACTGCGAAACGCAGGGAGCGAGCAACGCCCGTAGGAACCTTAGGTCTGAGCCCTAAGACCGAGCGCGCGATTGGTGATAGCTCTGACGTGTCACCGTCACTCGTCGTTTCGATTTCGCTTTCAGCGCGGCGCACGACCAGCATCTTGCTTTTCGCCGGATCGTATTCTCGCGAAGCGTCGATTATTCCAAGCGTGGCAGGCAAGAACAAAGGGTCACCCGGATGCGGGTTGAGGCTCTTGTATATTTCAGGTCGAAACAGCCTCCCGGAGTTGCAAGCCCCGATGACGCAGAGGCGGACACTCAGCCCCTCGAGCTTCTCTTGTAATCCGCCGACCGAGATGTAGGAACGCGCAGCCCTGATTGCGGGTCCATTCTGCAGCTTCAACCCGTTTCCGTTTGTCCCATGAGTTTCCAGAATGATCGTGTCGATGCGGTCTTCCGGATGCCAGTAGTTGCGAGCGACAATCTGATTGAGCGCCTTGAGCCAGCTCGCGTCCTGGATGTAAAGAAACCCAAGCTTCTCATAAAACTCACGATTGCCAGGCTGGGCGAAGTCAGGGCTGAAGATCACAGCCTTGTGCTTACCGATATCGGAGAGACGTTCGATTTGACCGTTAGTCGGCCACGCCTCGGGGATCGCAACGGACTTCAGCGTTGGGTTCCCGGGAAGATTCTTGTCGTTGACGGGAGTGTGCTGTTGAGCAAGCGCGATTCCCGATGCGCCGATCGACAACGCGAGGATCGTGATTAACACCTTTGTGCGGATGCTTCTCATATCTTGTTACAGCAGTCTCGCGATTCAGAATTCCAAGCGTCTCGTTGTTGGCTCGCGCGGAGTATTATAACCCAAAGCGGTTCCCGATTCTCGGCCAGCCGGCCTGCCTGTTCATAATGCCAGTTAATAATGAAGAGGGCCGGCTCAATTTTGACCGGCCCTGTTCAACTGCAGGTACTGCTTCGACGACATTACGACTTCTTGTGATGTCTGCGGTGTTTGCGATGATGCTTCTTGCCAGAAGCCTTCATTTCACCACCGGTGCTGGCAGCAGCGCCGCCCGCGTTGGCGGACTTCTTCGCAGCGGCAGGCTTCGCAGCCGGCTTCGCCTTGTTTGCATTCTGAGCCGCTAACACGGAACCGGCTCCCAGAGCCACTAACATCAAACTTGATAAGACTAGTCTCTTCATTTCTGGATCCTCCGTTTGAATTTGTTTTGCTAACGCTGTTTGATACGATTTGACCCGCGACGAACTCCGCTGATCAAGACCAAGAACACGAGCGATCGGTTCGCTCGTCCCGACAGGGCATTCCACTATGGAGCAAGCTGCGTGCCCGGTTCAAGAGGCGAACACCATGAATGCACGAACAGACACTTAGGCGTGATTTCGCAGGTTGAGGGAGTGAGCGAATGTTCTTCCCGTGTGGCCATTTTGTCCGAAGTCGCAAAACAGCCACAGCGCATTCCAGATGCCAGCCTCAAGGTTGTTCGAGTCTCGCAGGCCTTACAACACCGCCGTCTCTTCCAACGGATTCCCTTCGGCGAACCTCTCCGCCCTGAGCATCTCTGCATCGACGAAACTCGACACGCCGTCAAGAATCAATTCCGAAACTATCTTGCCTGTAGCCGGTGAGTGCATCACGCCGTGCCCGCTGAAGCCGTTCGCCAAGAACATTCCTTCAACTCCCGGCGCCCGGCCGATTATCGCGTGATGATCGGGGGTCACTTCATACATTCCAGCCCAGCAGCGGCGCGGGTTCACTTCGACGTCGGCGAACACCGGAACGCGGCTCACAGCTCTCGTCAAAATCTTCTCGATGAATCCGTAGTCAAAGTCTGTTCTGAACCCATAAGTCTCGTCGGGATCGGGCCACGCTAATAGGTAGCTCGGACCTTCAGGCCGAAAGTGGAAGCCCGTCGACATATCGATCACCATCGGCAGCCGCGAAGACAGTTGTTCGAACGGCTCGGTCTTCACGATCTGGCGGCGCAGCGGCTCGACTGGTACATCTACCGCCGCCAGCCGAGCGACGCTTGCGGCCCAGGGTCCCGCAGCGTTAACTACCGCCCTGGTAGAAATGTAGCCGCGCGAAGTTTGAACCCCGGCGACAGCGCCTTGCTTTACATCGATGCCTGTTACTTCAGTCTCCAGCCATAAGCTCACGCCGCACGCGCGCGCGCGCTTTGAAAACCCGGTCATCACGCTGTATGGATCAACAAAGCCGTCGGTCGGACAGAAGCTTCCTCCAACGACATCGTCCGCTACGAGTTGCGGGACGGTCTTCAGAATGTCTTCGCGCGTGACCATCTCAACATTGGTGAGACCGCAAGCCCGCTGCTGCAGCATATTGGTCTTGAGATAATCTAGGTGACGCTCGCTGGTCGCAACGAACATGTAGCCCTGAGGCGTGTAGCCCGCAGTGTGACCGGTCACTTCTTCGAACTTCGAGAACAGATCAATCGAATAAAGCGACATCCTGATGTTGATCGACGTAGCGAATTGAGCGCGCACGCCGCCCATGCTCTTGGCGGTGGATCCCATTCCCTGGCGATCCTCACGTTCGACGATTAGGACATTTGTGCATCCCCGCTCGGCCAGGTGGTAAGCCACGCTTGCGGCGACGATGCCGCCGCCGATGATTACTACGTCTGCAGTGTTAGTCATCTGAATAGTCCGTGGTCCGTTGTCCGTGGTCCGTAGCTAGTATTCACAAGCGGCCTTGCGGTCGCAACCGACCATTACTCGGAGGCTACCCAACTGGCAAGAACGTTATGCGGTCAGCGAACTCGTCTTCGAGTGAGGCGCAGGCAATCAGAATCAATTCGTCCAGCGTTTGCTTCACGCTGAGGTCGGGTTTGACGATGAAGATTCCAGATAGGTGATGTCCTGCCTCCAGATGTTCGGCTAAATGAATTGGCATGGATCGGCGGTTGTTGGTGACCAGGGCAAAGCCGTGTGCCTCGCACCAACGCGGAATCTCGGGATCAAGCGCGCCTCTTGCCGGAGCGTCAGGGTCACCGATGGCCCATACGACCAACTCACTGGCTTCGTGACTCTCGGCCGCTCGTCGGAGTATCTGGACGCGATACGCAGGCGGGATGTGTTCATCAAGCAGGTACTTTAACATTCGATTCGCCGGCCTCAGCAGTCAATGCCTCTTTGAGCTCGCACAGATGAA
Source organism: Blastocatellia bacterium (assembly GCA_017883315.1). Taxonomy (GTDB): domain Bacteria; phylum Acidobacteriota; class Blastocatellia; order UBA7656; family UBA7656; genus Onstottus_A. The sequence goes on from JADGNW010000113.1 coordinate 4,036, forward strand.
TTATCCCGGAATGCGGTTTGCGCTCTTGCTCTTCACGCATGAGTCGCCCCCATTCCAACCAGTCTGCAAGATACGCCGAAACGGTTTCTCTATTGTGAAGATAAAACAGGATCGTCGCATAGACCTGTTCGAGCGTGACGCTGGGAAAGCGCACGGCGATGTCCTCGGCAGTTTGCCCGCGATGAGTGTACTCGTAAAGGACGCTTTCAATGCCGATGCGCGTTCCTTTGATTCGAATGTCGTCGGGTCGCTGAAAGTCGAAATAGTCCTCAAGCTGCATGCCGATAGTTTAGAAGTCCTGCAATATTGGGTCAATCACAATTCTTCGCGTTCGCGTTATGAGTTCGAATCGTCGTGCCGGGATTGCGGTGCTTCATTTCCGCTCTTTTGACGCTCGTCTTCCTTTTGTATTATTCTGAAGTGAAGGAGTCCTGGAAGCATGAAGAATCGAACGCTTCCGCTGCTGGCAATCGGCGTCGTTGCATTGTCAACGCTGGCGGGCGGCTATTATAGCTCGCTCCGTCCCCGGCACGTCACCGATACAGATTCCAATCTGACCGATCAGCTAACCGACCAGTTCAGAGAGGCGCTCTTTGAAATCCAGGAGAACTATTCCGGTAAGGTCGATCTGGAAGTCGTCGGCAAGAACTCGATACAGGGAATGCTTCATCAGCTCGATCCGCACTCGGCGTTCTTCACCAAAGCCGAGTTCGACGACGTTCAGACCGAACAGAGCAGCCGAATCTATGGGATCGGCGTTACAATCGCCAAACGCTACGATCACGTCTACATTCTCTCGGCGACTCCCGGCGCGCCGGGTCAGCGTGCGGGACTCAGATACGGCGACGCGGTAATCGCAATCGACAAACAAAACGTCGACGACTGGACAAGCCAGCAAGTCATGCACAAGGTGCGCGGCGAAAAGGGTGAGCCAGTCGAGATAACCATCGAGCGCGCGGGAACGCCTAACCCGATTACCGTTCGAGTGCGCCGCGACGAAGTGAAACTGCCTTCGGTGCGCAACGCCTTCATGGTTAACCAAATTAACCAACAGGGGGGTACCCAGGGTGCAACCGGCTACATCGCGTTGACCGGCGGGTTCTCGAGCAAGACCGATGAAGAGCTGACCGAAGCTTTGACTGAGCTCAGACAGGAAGGGATGCGCCAATTGGTTTTGGACCTGCGCGGAAATCCCGGCGGCTTGCTCGATGAGGCTGTCAACGTATCGAGGAAGTTCCTGGCGCCCGGCGAAAAGATCGTCGAGGTTCGCGGACGCGACGAGGAGTCATCGGCCAAGACCTACGACGTGCCTGACAACAACGCGCCCGAGACGATCCCGATGGTCGTGCTGGTTGATCGCCAAACCGCTTCGGCCTCTGAGATCGTAGCCGGCGCGCTGCAAGACCACGACCGCGCGCTGATTGTAGGAGAGAATACTTTTGGCAAAGGGTTAGTGCAGGGAGTCTTTCGACTCTGGGGCGGGACCGGGCTTGTGCTGACGACGGCGAAGTATTACACGCCGACCGGGCGATCGATACAACGCAGCTACGCGAACGTATCGTTCTATGACTATTACTTGAATCGAACCGAGGACCCGGGTGCAACGAACAACTCGCAGCACGGCGATGCGCTGCGCACGGATCTTGGGCGCGCCGTATACGGCGGCGGGGGCATCACGCCTGACGTCGAGGTCAAAGCGCCGCCGTTGTCCAGCCGTTTGTTCTACGGGGTCTTCGACTTCGTGCGCGAGTTGGTAGCCGGCCAGATGGGCGGCTTGCGCGAGTACAGGATCGCTGAATGCCAGTATAAAACCAAGATTTCGCCTGAAGAGATAAACCGTTATCCAATCACCGACGAGCTGCTGGCGGCGTTCCGGCAATACATATCGAACAAACCTCAGTTCAATGTTTCCGAAGAACGCATCACCGCGAACCTGAATTACATCCGCACTCAAATGCGGCGCGAGATCATCACCGCCGCCTACGGACCCGAAGCAGGCGACCAGGTTTACCTCGCTGACGACGTGCAGTTTCGAAAAGCATTTGAGTCGCTCGATCGCGCGCGTGTTCTCGCCGAGAACGCAAGCCGCGCTCGCGGCGATCGACAATGACCGGAACGGCTCCCGACAAATCCCACCTCTGATTCTTTTTGTCTGAAGAACGCTGCTGAACCCAGACGGTTGAACTCTCAACTAGCGTTGTGATAAACCCGCTCAGTGCGAGCGGCTCCCGAGCCGTTAGCGCTCGTCTTCAAATTCCCCCTCGCGAGGCCGGCTATGATTTCTGAAAAGGACATTACTATCAGGCCTGACAGCATGGCGAAGCCCGGGCCGCCGATTTTCCCCACCAACTCCGTCGAGTTCGTCAACGCGCTATCGCACTACTACCGCGCCGAATTATCGCGAATGATGAGCTGGCGCGATCGGCTCGATCGCACTACCAACTGGGCGATAACCGGTGTCGGCGCGATGTTGTCAGTTTCGCTTTCATCGCCCCAGTCGCATCACGGCGTGCTGTTGTTCGCGATGGTGCTGATTTTCTTGCTGCTGTTCATCGAGTCGCGCCGCTATCGCTTCTTTCACGTCTATCGCAGCCGCGTGCGCTTGATCGAGCGAAACTACTACGTGCGGATCTTCTCGCCTCGAGACGCGATCGACATCACTCACTGGATGAATCAGCTCGGCGAAGACTTGCGCCTTCCGCGCTTCACCATCACCAGCACGCAGGCCATGGCAAGACGCCTGCGACGCAACTACATTTGGCTCTTCCTGATCCTGCTGCTCGCGTGGCTGATGAAGACGACCACCAGCGTGTTGCAAGCCTCAGGCAGTGCCGAGATCGTTCGCTCCGCCGGTGAATTATTCAAGAACTCGTCCATCGGCTACGTGCCGGGATGGATCATCTCGATTCTGATCCTTTCGTTCTATAGCTGGTTGTTCTACATCATGCTCAAGCACAGAGAGGCGGCGGGCGAACTCGCCTACGGCGAAGTGCACGTGTAAAGAAGGAAAAAGGTAAAAGGAAAAAGTTGGAGATTCCTTCTTACCTTTGCCTTTTGCCTTTTTCCTTTTTTGCCCTTCTTGCATCATACTGTTCCAGATGACAGGCAGGACGGTGCTTCACTACATAATCGGAGAACAGCTCGGCGCAGGCGGCATGGGCGCGGTCTACCGTGCCCAAGACACCAAGCTGGGCCGCGACGTCGCGCTTAAATTCCTCCCCGCCTCATATCAATATGATCCCGATCGACGCGAACGATTCTTACGGGAAGCGCGCGCGGCCTCGGCTCTGCGCTCGCCAAACACGGCAGCCATCTTTGACATCGGCGAATACGAGGGTACGAGTTTCATAGTGATGGAATTCGTCGAAGGCCTGACGCTTTCGACAATGCTTGGTCACGGACCGCTTTCGGTCGCAGACGCAATCAACATCGCCCTGCAGGTTGCCGATGCGCTCGACGAAGCTCATTCGCTGGGCATCGTGCACCGCGATATCAAGAGCGGGAACCTGATTGTCACCGACCGCGGACTTGTTAAGGTACTCGACTTCGGGCTTGCTAAATTCACCGGCAGCCTCGCCGCGCCGGCTGATAAGGGCGACTCTGACCCAACCGCAAACCTCGGGCAAGAGACGGTCGCGGGCCTGGTGCTTGGCACCGTTTCTTACATGTCTCCGGAGCAGGCGCTCGCCCAGCAGGTTGATCACCGGTCGGACATCTTTTCTCTCGGTGTTGTTACTTACGAAATGCTGACGGGACAACTTCCCTTCACGGGAGAAAGCACCACCGAAATTATCGACCACATATTGCACCAGGAGCCGCCCGCGATTGCCAGATTGAACTACAGCGTTCCGCAGGAGCTCGAGCGCATCGTTCGCAAGACGCTCGAGAAGGACCCCGCGTTTCGCTATCAAGCCGCGCGCGAGATGTACATCGACCTGCGCAACCTGCAGCGCAATATCGATTCGACAATTAACACCGCAAGAGTCGGCTCGCCCCCGGCTGAGCATGAAGTCACGGCGCTGCTTTCGCTCGGCGCCCCAACCTCGAATAGTAATCATCTGTCCAATAGCGCGGCGCTGGTTCCAAAAATCGAGAACTCCGTCGCGGTGATGACTTTCTCGAACATCACCAAAGAGCCGGAAGATGAATGGATAGGATCGGGCATAGCCGAGACGGTCACGTCCGATCTTAAGAAGGTCCACGGACTGTCGGTCATCGGCCGTGAGCGAACATTCGATGTCCTGAAAGAGCTGACCACCGGTGCGCTTGCGGACTTCGATGAGACCGTCGCGATCGATGTCGGACGCAGATTGGGCTCGTCGTGGATCCTCGGCGGAGGCTATCAGCGCATTGGCGAGATGATTCGCATCACCGCCCGCCTGGTCGAGGTCAACACCGGCGAGATCGTCAGGACCGTAAAGATCGACGGCAAGATAAGCGAGATATTCGACCTTCAAGACAAGATCGTCTACGAGCTGAGTCAGGGCCTGCATCTCGAGCTCGGCACCTCCGAGATCACCGAGATCGAAGCCTACGAGACGCAATCGGTCGAGGCTTACGAGAGCTTCTCGCGCGGCATGATCAATCTTCGCGCGAGCAGCCGCGACTCGCTCGACCGCGCGATTTACTATTTCGAAACGGCAGCCGAACAGGACCCGGACTATGCCGGCGCGTGGGCGGCGTTGAGCGCGGCTTACGATCTGAAGGGCTACTTCCTGAACATCCCCGAGCTGTCGCACAAGGCCGTCGGCTTTGCAGAGAAGGCAATTAAGCTCAACCCGCGACTCTCACACGCGCATCAGTTTCTCGGTGGCGCTTACAACACACTTGGCCGCTTCGATGAAGCTATAGCGGCGTTCGGCGAAGCTATCGAGCTCGAGCCAAACAACGCGGGCGCTCACCAGTCGCTGGGCCGCGCCTACTGGATCGGCAAAGGGATGATCGAGGAATCGATCGTCGAGCTCGAGCGCGCGGTGTCGCTCAATCCTCAATCGGGTTATGCGTATCTGCAGTTGGTGTTCTTGCACACGCTGGTGGGCAACTACTCGCGCGCCGAAGCGGCCGCCGAGCACGCGATCGAGCTGCAGGAGAAATACATCTCAGGCAAAGAGGGGCTTCAGGTGGTCGGGGCGCATACGCGGCTTGGCTACTGTTACTATCGACAAGCTCGCTACGACGAAGCGATTGTCGAATACGAGCGCGAGTTGGAGTTTCTTAAGTCGAGCGACCACGCGCTGCGCGACCGCTCGCTGACCGAACTCGAACAAAAACTCGGCGCGGCTTATCTGAGAAAGGGCATGAGTGAAGAAGCCGAGCAGCACTTCAAGAGCGCGCTCAAGCGATACGAGCGCCGAATCGGAAAAGGCGGCGACGATCCGTTCACGAAATATTACATCGCTTGTTTGTATTCGCTAAAAGGCGAC
>JADGNW010000114.1 GCA_017883315.1 Blastocatellia bacterium
AACCCTCCACCTTTGAAGCATCCGTCAGCGCCCAATGCGTGGGCCCGTTGTAGCGAATCAGCGCGGCCGTAGCTTGATACGCTCCCAATCTCGACGGCCCCAGCTTTGCGAGTTGTCGCTCGGCACTCGCTTCGGCGATCAGATTGTCTGACTCGCCAATCTGCTTCTTAGTGTCATTGACCCTCGCCTGCGCCGTGGCCAGCGCGTGCTCGCTTTCCTCAACTTCTTTCTTAGAGATGATGTTTTCAGCCAGCAGCGCCTTTCTTTTTTCTAGAGTCTCGGTCGCCGTTTTGACGTCGCCCTCTTGAAACACCAGTAGCTTTTGAAGGCTGTCCTTATAGTCCTTGGCGGCTACCACCAGATCAGCTTTAGCTTGCGCTACCTGACTATTAAGCGTCGATTGAGACTTGCGAGCCGGCGCTTTCTTTTTCTTGCTTTGCGCGAATGACGACTCGCAGGTCGCGATCAAGAAAACTGACAAGAGAAGCGCGGCGAATCGCTTTCGACAGGAGGCAGAAAGCAGGCGGAAGATCGAGGACAGAAGCGGGGTTTCGCGCAAAGACGCAAAGGTCCGCAAAGCCGCAAAGGGGTCCGTTGTCCTCGCGTTGTACATCAAATCTTCCTTCGGTCGTAGCGCTCCGCAAGCCGCCAGCGTTGAACCATCACCACCTGACCGTCAGGCTTGAGCCGCACACTGATTTCGTCTCGTCTGTTCGGCCGTCCGCCTTCGCCCCGCGCCAGCACATCGACAACTTCTCCGTAGCGAATCACGCTTGTGAAAGTTCGAAACCCCACAATGTCGCCCACTCGCACTGTCTTAATCATAGCACTCCGACGAGGATTCAACGCAAAGACGCCAAGCCGCAAGGACGCAGAGCCTTCTCGCGTCTTTGCGACTCGGCGTCTTTGCGTTAAATCCCTCGCTTACCCCTTAACCGCGATGCACGCGACTTCGATTCCCATTCCGCCCAGCAACTGAGTGCCGACCGTCGCTCGAGCCGGAAAGTCGCCGCTGAAGTAGCGCCGGTATACTTCATTCATCTTGGCGAAGTTCGCGAGGTCCCCAAGATAAACGTTGACGTTGACCACGTCGGCAAGCTTCGCGCCGCCGGCTTCGACGATTGCCTTGATGTTCTCGAAGACCTGAACCGCCTGCTCCTCGAATGACGCGGGCATCTTTCCGGTTTGCGGATCGAAGGGCCCTTGCCCCGCAACGTAGATTGTGTTGCCCGCTACAATCGCCTGACTGTAAGGACCGACGGGCTTAGGAGCGCGCTCGGTCGAGACTTTTCTCTTCGAGCTCTTTGGTTTTGCCTGAGCCTTAGTTTTTGAAAGGGCGCTGCTCGCGGTCCCTAGGGCAAGCGCAGTTGCGCCTGTAGTCGTGATGAATTTTCTTCGCGTCATCTGATTAGCTCCCCCGTTTTGAATTTTGAATCTGTCCAAGACCATTCAGCTCCGAAGCGGGACGCCTGTCTAGAGCCAGGCCTCTTTGATAGCTCCCCAGCTCGTAGGAGTGTCTTTCTATACCAGAAGGAGGGACGCCTTACCAGACAGGTCGGCCCGCTGAACTCTGTCGCGTCCGGCTTGGTTGGTGAGATTCTATGTCTACTCTAAATCCCCATCGGCTCATCGGCGGTCGGCCCGTAGATTGACGGCACCTTCGCTCCTGCCAATCTCAGGTAAACAGAGAACTGGCCGCGATGATGAATTTGATCGTGAAGCTCGGCCCACAGGGCATCGATCGCTCTTATTTGATAGCCATAGAAATCAATGATCCTGTTCAACTCCTGATCACCAGCCTGAGCAATTGTGTCCTGAACTTCATTGTGAATTTTATTGAGCATCTCGAGCATGTCCTCCAAACCCTGCGGCATGATTTCAGGGGAATCAGCCCGACGGAGGTCACCGCGCATAGCTCCTCTGCAAACATATTCTTCGCGTATGAGCGTCACTATTAGTTCTCTCGCGGTGCGCGATTTCTCGGCGGGCTTCATTTCGAGTTTGTCTTCTGGATACGCCCGCAGGACCTTCATTGTTGTTGCAAACTCCAATGCGCGAAAGTCGATGATCTGTTTCTTGAACGGGTCCATAAATCTCCTCTTTGCTTGACTGATCGACGGCCCAAAGAGCTTGCTAGCCCGCGTGACGTCTTCATCTTCGACACAGCTATACTGGTAGCTCATCAAATAAGCCGCGTCACTTGCTCTCCGCCATTTTGGTCGCCTGCCAGCTTACAACCTGCCACTTGCCGTTGCGTTTGAGAAAGGTGCCAGTGTTCAAGTAGTTCGCGACTTCAGTCTTCCCCTCCTTCTTGCTGGTGCCCACGAGGCGGAAGGCGACGATCGCGGTACTGCCGTACTGCTGAATGCGAATGTCTTCGGCAGTGTAAGTGGTGGCCGGCTCTTCGGGCCTGGGCGCCGGCGCCGAGCGCAGGTCACGCATGATGTCGGCCTTTCCCTTGCGCAGCCCAGCCGAAGTTGTGTAGATCAGATCCTCAGCCCAGAAGCGGTCGTGTACTGCGGCGTCGTTGCGCGAGGCCCCGTCCAGAAAACTCTTTAGCAGCGTGGTCAGTTCGGCGGCGTCCGGCGCGGTCTGCGCGTGCAGCCCAGTCACGAGCATCAGCATAACAATCGCGGGTGAAAGAATGAGCTTCATGATTTTTTCTCCTGAGAGGTCTTATTGAGTAAGGAGCGGAATCACTGCGCGGGCACGTGAGTCGTTGTCACATCCGCTATCAACTTGTCGTTCTCGCCGAACACGGTTGTGCGCACGATGCTGACGGTTCTTCCCTTCTTCACGAATGACGCCACAGCTCTGAGCTTGCCTTCCTTTTGATTGCCGGCGAAGTTCGCATTCAGAGTTATAGCAAGAGGGAAACCTGCCATGCCTTCACTAGCTTCGGTTGATCCCAACGCCAAATATGTCGCTGTGACATCGGCAAACCACAGCATCGCTCCAGCATGAACGCCGCCGTGAGGATTTCTTATGCCCGGTTGAATCGGCATTTCCGAAATTACTTTCTCCGGTGTTTGCTCGATTATCTGGAATTCGATACGCCCTTCAACTCTCATCTGCATTTTACCTCATGCCTGCCGGACAACCCGAATCGGCCGGATATGTTCGAGCTTACAGCGGCGATCATCGCGGCGATCGGGAGTCACCGGCGCATGCCCAAGAGCCACGCTTTCAAAATGCCCGGGTTGGTGTCGTCGGTTGCGAAGTACTCCTCGATCAGCTTTTCATACAGCTCCTCACGCTCGGATTCTTTCAGATCGGAACCCAACGGCATATGACCTCCGTTTATGTAGGAGCTGATCACGGTCTGGTCCATCGGCCAGTTGAGATAACCGAGGCGTTCAGGTCGATGGCATGTCGTGCAACTCATTGCTCGTCCCACAACTGTTTCGTTGAAGCCATCTCCGAACCGCTTGCCACGCTCCTCCAGTTTCGCTGAGCTGAGCCCTGGGCCAAACTTGCTCTCGTCCAGGTACTTGTCAAAACGGGGCGATCCATAAGTCAGGAAGCGCCGGTTGACTGCTTCGACCGCCGGCAGCTCGCTCGGACTCACGCTGTCCTCTTCAGGAAAGATGGGAAGAACGCCGCTCTTGTGACATCGCGCGCAGTTGTCGTCGCCGTATCCCAGCTCCCATCGTCCCTTGATGCTGATCGAACCGTCGCGCCGATAAGTCCTGAAATAGTCTTTGAAGTATGTATTGAAAGTTCCATCACCGTTGGGAATGGCCGACACGACCGAAAGATTGCGAGTGCGAACACGCGTCCCAGGATCGGTCACTCCAAATTGAACCCACTTCTCCGGAACACGTGCTCCGGTGTTTCCCGGAACGACGATCAACAGCCGTCGATAGCTGTCGTCGTTGTCGGGAGTCCCAAGATGCCGCGACGTGTAGCTGAAAAAGATAAGTTGATCGGTTGGTGCTCGTGTCGAGTTGATCTTTCGCAGAAATGCTTTCGCCCGATCGAGGGTTTCATAGCGGCCGACGGACCGGAGAAAACTTCGGGTCATCAGGAAGTCGGGGACCTGCACGAACCGGCTCGTCTCTCGGAAGTACTGCTTATCGGGCACTGTGAAGCCAAGTTCGTGGTCAGGCAATTGATCGAGAGACGCCGCTTGAATGTACTCAACCAGTTCCCGATAGCGATTGGCAAAGCCTTCGTCTTCGGTGAGCTTGCGCCGCCTGATGGTGCGCGCAATCGAATCGAGCACTCTGTTGTAAGCCGGCTGCGAATCGTCGTCATCGAAGAACGCGCGCGCAGCCCCAACGAGCGCGTCGACCTTAGCTCGGACCCAGGAGTCCGGGTCAAACTTCGACCGCGCCAGAGGTGAAGCGTGTGGTGACTCAGCGACGAGTATGAGACAGAGTAGAATCGTGCTCAGACGGTAGCGCATGCATACACTTCTTTCGCGTCGGGACGGCCGGTTTCTGATCGTCTGGAGTGACAACCTGGTGCAGGTTCGTTCGCCCGAACCCTCTTTGAAGTCAGTTTCAAAAGGGAGCGACTGTCAGACTCGCGCTGTGCTACTCGCAATAAGTCTCGGTCAGCTTGCGAAAGTGGTAGCCCATCGCCGCCAGTCTCATCGAATCAGCAAACGCTCCGCGATGATGGGCCAGCGTCTGAGTGAAGTAGCGCCAGAATTCCCACCGGTCGGAATCGCGGATGCCCAACTTGAGCGTGATGCGCGTGAGCGCCG
>JADGNW010000115.1 GCA_017883315.1 Blastocatellia bacterium
ACGAGTTTTTGTCTTCGCTCCGCCGCGCGGTGAACAACAACGAGCGGCGCTACACACGGCTGCTATTGACGCTGTGGCATTGTTATTATGATCCGCAGGGACCTTCGCAACTCGAGATCGCGGAACTGCTCGGCGTTTCCGATTCATTGGTCAGTGACAACCGGCGGCTGATCGAACACGAGTTGAAGAAGTTGAAGCTCACGGTCGAAGACGGCGCGGTGTTTTCGGAGTCTTTGCAGCGGCTAGTTGGTGAAGAGAATAAAGGCTCGCGCTCGCCTAAATCCCAAGCGCACGCTTGATTTGTTCTTTCTCGGCAGCAACACGGATCGGGCGATTCGCGAAACTGCCCTCGATCTCGCGGCGTGAGTCGTTTTCATTCAGCGCCAGTTTGCCCGTGTGATAGCCGATCGTGTAGGTCGGGTCCTTGAGCAGACTTCCGGTCAGAACAGCGACTACGTCCTCTGAGCTATCAATCACATCTGCCGAGACCAACCGCTTGATGCCCGCAAGCGTGGTAGCCGACGCGGGCTCGCAGCCTATTCCGTCTCGGCCGATGATAGCTTTTGCGTCGGCGATCTCTTGCTCCGTTACGCGCTCGACGATTCCGTTTGTCCACTCGAGCGCTCGAAGGGCTTTCTTCCACGAAACCGGATTGCCGATGCGAATCGCAGTGGCAAGCGTGACTGGATGCTCAAGGGCGCGCAGTGCCGATTCGTTGGTTGACGTCCAGAGTTGATAGAACGGCGCGGCGCCTTCGGCTTGGATGACCGCGAGACGCGGAATGCGATCGATGAATTTCAACTCGGCCATCTCGTGAAGAGCTTTGCCAAACGCCGACGTGTTGCCAAGATTACCGGCCGGCAGCACGATCCAATCAGGCGCGCGCCACGAGCATTGCTCCATCATCTCGATGATGATCGTCTTCTGTCCCTCTAGCCGGAACGGATTGATCGAGTTCAAAAGATAGAGGTCGGTTTCATCGGCAAGCTCGCGCACCAGCCGCATCGCGTCGTCGAAGTTGCCTTCGATCTCGACGACCGTCGCGCCGTACTCCAGCGACTGTGAGAGCTTTCCATAAGCGACTTCGCCGGCGGGTATGAAAACAAAAGCGCGCATACCGACTCGCGCCGCATAAGCCGCCATCGATGCGGACGTGTTGCCGGTCGAAGCGCAAGCTACAGCAGTCGCGCCGAGCAATGCTGCTTGCGTCACACCGGTCGTCATGCCGTTGTCTTTGAATGAACCGGTGGGGTTCATACCCTGATGCTTGAATCGAAGCTGATCAAGCCCGGCATATTCGGCCGAGCGCGTTGCTTGATAGATGGGAGTGTTCCCCTCGGTTAGCGTGACCACCTGTGAAAGATCATCGACGAAGGGAAGCAACTCACGGAACCGCCAGACACCGCTGCGGTCGAGATCCCCGCCTGCGGCGCGGCGTTCCTTGAAGATAGCTTTCATCCTGTCGGGAGTGTTCGCCAGACTGAAGTCGTAATCGACGTCGAGCAGTCCCCCGCAATCAGGGCAGGTGTAAATGCGCTCGTGAATGGCGTAGCGCTTTTCGCAATAGGCTTCGATGCACTGAAGGTATGCCGTCGGCTGGTTCAGGATTGCTGACCTCTGTCCTCTGACCTCTGACTTCTGACTTCTGACTTCTACTCCGTCGCGTGTTGTTGCCAGAGCTTATCCCATCCCTCGCTCGGCTCAACCAGTTTCAACCCCACCATGTGCTGACCGCCGTCGCGCCATACCGATTCGACTATCGCAGTAGTTTCAACGTCGTGCGACGGAACGGCCACCTTAAGCAGCGTGCCCGGTTCGAGCTCGTGGGCGGTGTGCAGCCGTAGTCCTGAAGGGCTGATTTCTTCAATGCTCATCTCATCCGCAAAAGCAGCAAGGTGCGACGTGTTTCCTTCCACCCGCGCTTTCAGCGAAACCTTCACCCGAGGTTCGGCGCGGCGGTCTTCATCGCGCCCTTCGGAGTCTTTGGCTTCGTTAGCCTCAGCCAGTAGATCGTCGTAGCACGGAGCACACACCTGGCGATAGCCGAGATGCGCTACGGCCGCCAGCTCCGGTAGCTGTGTAATGTTAACTATCTGACTCGTACGCTCGTTGCAACGGTCGCAGAAGCCCGACATACGAAACACTCCTTCAGCTTTGAGAAGACCATAAGGGTGCCGGAGAGATGTTGCTTTCCAGAAATCATTGAAGCAGACCCGATTCGGATGGCGTCAGTATATGCAGATTTGCTTTCCGACTCAACAGAATTTTGCGCGCTTCAGGAACAGCGCACGCCGGGCCCACGCGCAAGCTAATCAACCCGAATCGCTATCGCGGCGCGTGACCGTTTCATAATCTTGCTGAATACGTTTCCGATCTTTTTCATCAAGCCGTATTTCTTATCGAGCAACCGCTCCGCTTTGCTTGCCTCCGCGCCGTCAAGGATTCTCGCGGTCGCCTCGACCCACTCGCCTTTCGGGCCGCCTCGAAAATCGCAGGGCATCACTCGCACCCGCGGGTTGTTGCGGATGCGTTTGACCTTTCCCGCTTCTGCAAGCGAGTAAATGTAAAGCTCATCACCGTCGTGCGCAAACCAAACCGGTGTCGCCACCGCCGCGCCGGTCTTGCGGTAGCTTTCAAGATTTAGATACTTCTGGTTTGCGAACTGATTAAGCTTCGCGTTGCTCATTTGTTCCTGGTAGCCTCTGCGGGTTCGCTGACGAGTCGTTTGCCGCTCTCGCGATCGAACACGGCGTTGCGTAAGAACTGTTCGGTGGTCCACGGAGGTCCCCCGCCGCCGAGGTATTTGTGAAACCACTCGAGGTGAGCCGTGTAGTACAACGCCATCTCGTACCAGCTCGGCCAGTGACCCGCGTTCGAAAAGATGACCAGCTTCGACGGCACATTCATCTTTTGAAGCGCGGTGAAAAATTGAAGCGATTGCGTGTAGGGTATGCGATAGTCGCGCTCGCCGCTGATCACAAGCGCGGGTGTCTTGAAGTTCTTCACCGTGTTTGAAGGCGACCACTTCTCGTAAAGCGGCGAATTCCACGGCTGGCCTTTCAAATCCCATTCAGGAAACCAAAGCTCTTCGGTCTCTCCGTAGAACGACCGATTGTCGAATATGCCCATCATCGTTGCGATCGCTTTGAAACGATCGGTGTGACCTTCGAACCAATCCATCATATAACCGCCGTACGACCACCCCATGGCTCCCATACGGTTGCGATCGACGTAGGGAAGTTTCTCCAACGCGTCTGTGACCTTCATCAGATCTTCGAAGACCGCGCCCGCCCAGTCGCCGGATATCTCGGCCGTGAAGTCCTGGCCCCGGCCGGTCGAGCCGTGCGGATTCGAGAACGCTACGACGTAACCAGCCCCCGGATAAATCTGCCAGTCGCCTCGCAACGCATCCGACCATTGCGACTGAGGCCCTCCGTGCACGTTGAGTATCAGCGGATACTTTTTGTTCGGATCGAAGTCGTGCGGCTTGACGATGAACACTTGAGTCTTCGCTCCGCGCGCGCCGTCAACCCAAATAGCTTCGGCGGGACGAATGTCTACTTCGCTCGCGACCGCATCGTTGACGTGAGTGAGTTTAGTCGCAGAGCTCGCTTTGCCGCCGATGATGTCGGAGCTGAACATCTCGACGGGCTCGCCGATCGAGGATCGAGTGTACAGAAGACGTTTGCCGCCGGCTATAACGTTCCACTCGAAGATTGTCTTGTCAGCGGCGACCTGAGTTATAGCTTTTGACGCGAGATCAAGTCGATAAATTGGGCTTTGGCCCTCAACCGCCGCCGAAAAGAAAATTGCCTTCGAGTCGTCCGACCACTGAAACTCATCCACCCAATTGCGGAACGATTCGGTCAGCACGGTTGAAGCGCCATTCACGCGATCGTAGATCGCCAGCCTGAAAAGATCCGACTCATAGGCGGGCTGCTTTTGCATTCGATAAGCAATGTACTTGCCATCGGGCGAGTACTTCGGGCTGCCGTCAAATGCCGGATTCGAAGAGGTGATATTTCGAGCTTGAGCGCTTGCGTCGGAAAGCGAGAGCAACCACAAATCATTGTTGGTCGAAGAGGCCGGCGTCTTGTCGTGATTGGAAACGAAGACAAGTTCTTTGGTATCCGGTGAGAAGTCATACTGCAACGGTCCGCCAAGTTGAAACGATGGCGAATCGACATCGCCCGGCGTCAAGTCGCGCGCCTGGCCTGTCGCCGCGTCGGCTAAGAAAACGTGCGTTCGTGTGCCGTCCTTCCACTCGGTCCAATGACGATAGAGAAGCGAATCGGCCGTGTGCGCTTTTAGTGGCCCCTTCGCCCAGGTGTCGGCGATCTTCTTGTTGCAAGCGTCATCGCCGCCGCATTCGGGATACACATCCGAAGAGAACGCGATCCATTTGTTGTCGGGTGACCACAATGGATCGGACACTCCGGTCGAGATGTTGGTCAGCTTCCTAGCTTCGCCTCCGCCGGCCGGCATCAGGTAGAGCTGAGGGCTGCCATCTTTCGCGCTGATGTAGGAAATCCACCTGCCGTTCGGCGAGAACGCCGCAGTGTTCTCACTCTTGTCGCCGGTCGTAAGTTGCCTCGCGTTCTGACCGTCGATGTTCATCATCCAGATATGGCTGCCGCGTTTCGCGCGTGGAAAATCCGACGTCGTCAGGACGTAGATAACCGAGCGCCCGTCGGGCGACACATGAACATCTGAGATTGATTTGATCCGGTAGAAGTCTTCGATGCCGAATGCGCGCTTCTGCGCGTGCGCAAAGATCGGAATCAGGAGTAAGAAAGTGATGGCCAAAGAATGTTTTCTCATTTCCGAGTCTCCTAGGTCAGGGAAATTGCTGCTCGAGCAGAATGCTAAAACCTTCCTGAGCAAAATGGCTGTCGCTGGTCAGGACGTCCCGCAAGCCCTCCGCCTTCATGAGTTGCATCGAAACACAATCAACCAGACTATAGGACTTGTCGGGCCGGGCCTCGTATAACGACAGTCCCGCGAGAAATGACTTGCGGCTCTGCTCAACAACTTCCACGTAGGTACGGTTGGTAATTAGATCGAGAACGAACTCCGACACGTATTTGCGCATACGGGGATCGAAAGCTGAGAAGAAGGCAAGCACTTCAGTCAGTACTTCATCGGTTGTGAGGAGTATGTCATTAGTGACGGTCTTGCCAATGGCAACTGCTTCGGTGTGCCATTGATCTCTGGGATCGATTAGCGCGATCCAATAACTGGTATCAGCAAATGTTGACCTCATGCCCTTCGTTTTGGAGTCCCGTAGATGTAATGGTCGTGCTGTTCCGAACCGTCAGTGGGCAACGAATCGAGTACATCCTGGGGAATGCCTTTCAATAGCTCCTCAACCATCTGCCAGACCGGCCTGTCGGGCCGCTTTCGCCTCATTAGCTCTTCTTCGCTGATCGTCACCGAAGCGTATCTATCTTTCTCCGCGATATGGCTTTTAGTCATCAGAAACTTCCAACAACCCTGCATCTCTACCTGATTTGCAGAAACCTCATCATACACCAAAGGGCCTTCAGAGTCAGCGAGCCGAGTTCCGGCTACTGAGGTCTGAAGAGGTCATCCTGTGGGCCAGCTTGCTCAACCCTTGGGAGTTCCTCACTCACTTCCCACAGCCGTCGCGCGGCGTTTCGATCGTACGACGCGTCGGATGATTTTTCCTGCCGGCGCCTCGCGAAATACTTTCCGCTCACGCCTTC
>JADGNW010000116.1 GCA_017883315.1 Blastocatellia bacterium
GATACGCTGGCCCTGGTCGCGAAATACTTCGATACCGTTGAAATAAATAGCAGTTTCTATCGCCCGCCTTCGCCCGGTACTGCCAGGTCGTGGCTGCGACGCATTCAGCACAATCGGGACTTTATCTTCACGGCGAAACTTTACCGAACGTTTACGCACGAGCGCGGCAAAGCCACCAACGACGACGAGAAGGTATTTCGCGCAGGCATCGATCCGTTGATCGAAGCAGGGAAGCTGGGCGCGGTGCTGATTCAGTTTCCCTGGTCGTTTAAGAATGATCGTGAAGAACGCAGCTACCTCAATCAACTTTGTGAGCGCTTCAAAGACTATCCGCTGGTCGTTGAGTTGCGGCATGAGTCATGGAACAAGCCGAGAATCCTGCAAACCCTGGAAGATCTCGGTGTGGGTTTGTGCGACATCGACCAGCCGCTGTTCGCTAATTCGATCAAACCTTCGGCGGAAGTAACTTCGTCAATTGGTTATGTGCGATTGCACGGGCGAAACTATCAGAACTGGTTTCGCGAAGAAGCGGACGTGGTTGAGCGTTATGACTATTTGTATTCGCGCGATGAGTTAGAGCCGTGGGTCGAGCGCATCAAGCAGGTTTCAGAGAAAGCGAAAGAAACCTTTGTCATTACCAACAACCACGCGCGCGGGCAAAGCCTGGTCAACGCCTTCGAAGTGTTGGCGCTGCTGGAAGAGAAGCGAATGCCGGGACCTGCAAAGTTGATAGAGAGTTATCCGCGTCTGAGCGAGTCGGTCGAAGCGGATGATGAATCACCGCAGGCGAGTTTGTTCTAGATTTGGAGTGCGCTGACTTGTCAGCGCTTTGGTCGGCTGCGACTTGTCGCAGCCTTCACTGTCAAACGAAAGCGGCGACAAGTCGCCGCACTCCAAATTCACTTCGCCAGCGGAAAAATCGATTTGATATCCACCGGGCATGTTGCTTAGCTTAGAGATCCTGTCGCGTCTTTAATATCTTCACAAAGGAGCCGGATCGTAGTTCCTCCGGCGTCAAGCCTGACAGACGCAGAGCTTCATCTTCCGTGATCGCGCCGCAGTTGATGGCGCGCAGGAAATAGTTGAGCAGGCCCTGGCCCGTCGCCGCGTCGTCAAAGACATCGCCGACAAGGGTGGCTTTCGCAGCCTTCTCAACGAAGTTGCGCAAACGTTCGGACGCCGCATCCAGGCTTTCCAGAAAGAAAGCATAAACCGCGGCATAGCGCGTCGGCAGTTGGGCCGGATGCAAATCCCAGCCCTGATAAAAACCGCCGGCGAGTGAATGCTGGACGTGATCGTAGTGCAGTTTCCAGGCACGATGAATGACCGCCCGGTTCTCTTCAATCTGATCCTGGGTTAGCGGCCTTCCTTCAGTGGCGCGATGCGGCCCAACCGGCATGATGTTGGTCGCGCCATCCGACAGCCAGATACCCGTGCCCGCGAATGAAACCTGCATCATGTGCTTCGCGAAGTCGCAGGCCGGATGCATCATGTGCTGATGCGCAGCGGTGATGCTGCAACTGGCGGTGTAGTCGTACGTCCCGAAGTGAGCCGCCGTGCAGCGCCCACGCGCAGCCTGCAACAGCAACGGGAGATTGATTCGCCCTTCGCTATTGATGATCGACTGAGTAGTCTCAATCATCATCTCCATTTTCAGCACGCCGGCCGCCAGGCCCGTCTGTTTCTCGATCAGGTCAAATAGATCGCCGAGCGCTGACACCTGTTCGGGAGTAGTAATCTTTGGAAGTGTAACCACGAAATTGTCGGGCAGTTGTCCGCCGCTTTCGGCCATTACCGTCGACACGAAGATATCGAGCGTGCGGATGCTGCGGGCCCGCAACTCTTCGGTGAAAGGCTTGATGCGAATACCGATGAAGGGTGGCAGGGTTCCGGCCGCGAGTCCCCGGGAAACTTCAATCGCGGCCGATTCAGCGTGGCCATCTTCTTCCGCGTCGGGGCGATTGCCATAGCCGTCTTCGAAATCGATGCGGAAGTCTTCGACCGGCTCGCGCCGCAGTTTTTCCAGCACGCGCGCGTGAATGGTGTGCGCCAACCACGCCGCTTTGTTCTCTTCACGCACCGCGTCGGGCTCATCCTTGAGCCGTTGTCTTAGACCGGTCGCGTAACCCAGCACATCAGGCAATTCGTTGGCGCGCGGCAAGCCGATAGCTCGCGCGAAAACGACGAAGTCTGAAGCGTTCTCAGCAAACGCTCGCTCGGCCACTTGCCCCAGCCGCTGGGCTGAGTCCGCGCGAAATATGTGCGCACCGCCATAGACAGTGTGCACCGGCTGTCGCCGCCCGATCTCGCCTGGATACTTTTCCGCGAACGCGCTATTAGACGCGCGCAGGCCGGCATCAATTCTCTGGAGCGAAGTTTCGGACAAAGAGATTTTCATTAGACTTTTAATAGAGAAAGTTGTTTTCGCGTGTCTGAATTAATTGGTTCGACGCTGGACGGCCGTTCAAAGCCTCGCCAGCCACTGCGTGTAGAGATCTCTAGTCTTGTTAAGCCACTCGCGATATTCATTTGCGGTGAGCGCCTGAGTTCCTTCGCCCTGTAGCTTGTGAATGTCGTTGAGTAGTTTGGTCTTCGTTCCAATAGCCGAGACCTGGACTGCAATCTTGATTTTTTGGGCTGCCTCTTTGCCGAGTTCAGGGAACTCTGAGGCCAGGCTTTTGAGCAGAACGGGTTCAACGTCGCTGCTGAGAGAAGACACTTCCACCTCGAGGTTTCTCAACGCTTCGCTGACATTGGCGGACGGCGAAATCAATGCCTTATCCACCGCGGCAATCAAGCCGGGTAGCTCCATCTTCTCACCTGCGCGATATCCTCTGATCTCGGCGGCGCTTTCGGGGTCACCTTCGAACGTACCGTCCTCGAACACGACTGCCTTAATCAAGATTTCCGGATTAGAGAGTGTGCCGGGTGCATATCCGTTCGGCGTTTCCTGTGCTCTGACTGGCGCCGGGACTTGCAGCTCATAAGTCTTCCCGGCCGCTATTAGAGTCTTTCCATATTGTGATCGAGGTCTCGCCGTGGTCTCGATCTTCGTGCCGGTCGCCACGTCAACCGCCAACCCAACGATGTCCTTGCCTGATTGATTGAACAAGGTGATCCGGTAAGAGGGAAGCGTCATATCAACAGAAACAGCATTAATGACGACGAGGGATGCCACTCCTTTTAGAATCACCGGCGGCACAGGCGTGAGGTTTGGCGCAACCCGGATCAATTTGATTCCGAAAGGCTCTATTCCAAACTGTCGCAACTCCTCAATATGGATTTTTTCGTTTTCCCGGATCAGGTAGCTTGCGACTTGCTGCTCGTTATTGAGCGCCTTTTCGCCCCACATGGTCGACACGATCACACGCACGGCATCTCCTTCGATCCGAGGAACCAGCCGCACGGCTCTGATCACCGGCGCGTCCGCTATTGGGTGCCAGGAGGCTATGTGACCGAACAAGGCATACCAGCCCCCTTGTTGTTGCGAATCGGCGACCTGCACGGTCTGGTAAGCGGGCTTTCTGCCGGGATAGTATGTGACTTCCAGCGCGAGCCTGGTTGGCGTCGGCGCGCTTTCTTGCGCGACCAGCACCTTTGGCGAAACTAAAAAGCAAACTAGAGTGAAGAGAACGGGGAAGCTCAGTGATCGGAGTATTCGCATAAAGGTCCTCGACTTATGTTGTTTCTTGTCTCCGATTATGTGGGTCGTGTGTATTCCAAGGGTGAAATCCTCACTCTGCCTTTGGAGGAACTGACTGCTGGCAATCCAGACGAGTCACGCCATCAATGTGAGGGAAGAGCTGTACGAGCGAGTTCGCGCCGTCAACAGGCGCTCCGGACAATTCGAATGCGGCTTCCAGTGCTATCTCTGATGGGCCTGCCCGTTCCTCACGGTAGCGTGTAACTGACACGCCGAACTCTTGTACGAAATCCGACCAGACTTTTCGGACGCCCTCGATTTTCGCGGAGTCACAGCCCATTGAGAGATGGTATTTGGGCAACGGAGTCTTCATGCCGGAACGTCTGTTGATATAGTTGGTTGCCCATTGCAGCGAGAATTGTGTGATCAGCACGACAACCAAAATGTAAGAGGC
>JADGNW010000117.1 GCA_017883315.1 Blastocatellia bacterium
GGGCGGCCACAGAGGGCCGCCCCTACATGCAACCTTCAAGCACAGGTGAGAAACTCTCGAAGTGTGCTGCCCATCTCGTGCTCGCGCAGTTTCGCGAGCGCGCCTGCTTCTATCTGACGAACCCGCTCGCGAGTGACCGAGAGATCCTGACCGATCTCCTCGAGCGTCCAGGGCGTAGAGCCCGTCTCCAAACCGTAATGTAACTTCAATATCTTTGCTTCTCGCGGCGTCAGGTGCGCAAGCGCCCTCTGAACCGTGGTTCGCCTCGACCAGTCGAGAGCTGCGTTGAAGGGGTTTCCGTATGTACCATCGTCGATGAAATTCACCGCTGTTTCCCCGTTGTCGTTCGCCGGCGCATCGAGCGTCACTGTGTGCTGTGCAAAACCGAGAGCTTCGTGCACACGCTCTGAATCGACCGAGAGCTTCTCTGCAATCTGATCACTCGTAGCTTCAGCGCTTGTCTCTTCGCGAATCGTTCGCGACGCGCGAGATGCTTTGTTTATCAACGTGAGCTCCGATGCCGGCAGGCGAACGACACGGCTCTGGGTGTCAAGCGCGCGGGACATCGACTGACGGATCCACCACATCGCATAGGTGGAAAACCTGAAGCCGCGCCGCCAATCGAATTTCTCGACTGCTCGCATCAATCCGACGTTGCCTTCTTGAATAAGGTCGAGGAACGGCAAACCGCGGCGCGAATACTGGCGCGCTACGGAAATCACCAGTCTCAAGTTGGCTTCGGTCATCTCCTGCTTGGCGGAGCTCAACTCGTTGATCGCCGCGGTTACTCTCTTCGCCAGTTTGATCATCTCGCCGGGCGAGGCCAAACCTGCCGCGGTGATCCTCGCTACTGACAGCTCGACGTCAAAGACCGCCGGGTCTTTGGGAGTCTCACCGCAGTTTCGCTTATTCGAAACACGCGCTGACAAACGCGCACCGCTGAATCTCGCCTGTTCGACCAGCGCGACCAACCGGCGTTCGGCTGCGGGAGTGAAAGCGATCGCTCGAATCGAGCGCGATAGACGCACGCGAGCGCGAGACTCGCTACTCTTTTGAGCGCGCAGCGCCCGGGCATTGCGACGCCGAATCACCCTGGCGCTAATCAAACAGAAATCCTTCCACGCGCATTCGATCTCGGCCAAAGCCGGGTCGGCGATCTCGGAGATTGGGGCTGACTCCGACGAAAGCTGGCTCTCGTAAGTCCGCTCAATTACATCCGCAGGAGTTTCCAAGCCGAGCCGAAACACTTCCCTGAGATGGACGCAGGACGCGGCAACAACCGGCGATCGGGACAGCAGCTTCATTAGCCGATTTCTTGCGCGCTCAATCCTCTTGGCCGCGTCAATTTCTCCTTTAGCGTTGAGCATCGAAGCCTGGCTAGCGTCGCGTATGTAGAGCTTGAGGAGGTCTGTGCGGTCAATGTCGCCCGCATCTTCGGCTTGTTCACATTCCTCTTTTTCACATTCCTCTGGGGCGATACCTGATTCTTCATCTTTTGCATCGCTGTAGCCGTATTCGAAAGCCTGATCCATTATCATTGCCGTTCTCCGTCCGCATCGAGTAAAAAGATCAAGTGCACCCTCGTTGACTCGGACCTTTACGGTTCTGATTGTAGCCGCGACGTTGGATCAAGAAAAATTAATAAAAATAAAATAGAATTCGGCCCTTGCTAATATCGAGACTTGCGTTGAGAAGATGGGCAGGCAGGAGAGACGCAGCGGGACTTACTTCATCCAATCACTGACGGGAGAGTTTTCGCGAATGATCGTTTCCGTTCGTTCGGGCCCAGTTGAGATCAGCGCGGCGGGCGCGCCGCATAGTTCCTCAATACGCCGGACATAGTCTTTTGCCGCCGAAGGCAAATCGTCAAAGTTCGTCGTGCCGTTCGTAGCCACTTTCCAACCCGGCAGTGTTTCATATACCGGTTCACACTCGGCGAGCACGTTAGCGCCGTAAGGCATGTCTTTTATGATTTCGCCGTTGCGCCGATAAGCAGTCGAGATACGGATCTCATCAAACTCGTCGAGCACATCAAGCTTTGTCAGCGCGAGCGCATCATAGCCACTGAGCATCACTGCGTAGCGAACGACCATGGCGTCGAACCAGCCCGTCCTTCGCGGCCTGCCCGTAACGGCGCCGTACTCATTCCCGCGCTTCTGCAGATAGGCGCCGTGCTCATCATTCAATTCGGTTGGAAAGGGACCGCCGCCCACGCGAGTCGTGTAAGCTTTCGCGATTCCCAGAACGCCGGTTATCTTTTTGGGCGCCAGGCCGAGACCGGGCGCAGCTCCTCCGGCGGTCGAGTTTGATGAGGTGACGAATGGGTACGTGCCATGATCGACGTCGAGCATCGTGCCCTGCGCACCTTCGATCAGCACAGACTTGCCATCGTTAACCGCGGCATTGATCATTGAGACTGTATCGCGAATGAAGGGTTTGAGACGGAGCGCTTCGCTCAAGAAATCGTCAAGCATCGAATCGGGATCAAACGGTTCGCCTTTCATCGAGACGATCTCGAGATTCTTCTGCGCGATGTTCGCTCTTAGCTTTTCGCGCAGCAAATCCGGATAGAGAAGATCACCTGCGCGAACGCCGGTCCTCGCAGCCTTGTCTTCATAGGCTGGTCCAATCCCACGCATCGTCGTTCCTACGCTGTTTACGCCGAGCCGCTCCTCGCGAGCCCGATCGAGCGCGATATGATAAGGCAGTATCAGGTGAGCACGGCTTGAAATAAACAGACGCCCTTCGCATTCGATGCCAGTCTCGCGAAGCTCCTGGAGCTCGGTGTTGAACGCGCGCGGATCGACAACCACTCCGTTGCCAATCACGCAGCAGCATTCCTCGTGTAGGATACCGGACGGAATGAGTCGCAAGATGAACTTGCGCTCGCCTATACGAACAGTGTGTCCGGCGTTGTGGCCTCCCTGATAGCGAGCGACGACGTCGAAGTGCGGCGCCAGAATATCGACGACCTTCCCCTTTCCTTCATCGCCCCATTGGGCGCCAGCTACAATGACGTTTTTCATATCAAACGTGCAGACTCAGTGAAGCCGTGGAACTGGCTCCAGAAGCCGGTTTCGCGTACTGTGATTATCGCGGGCGGGCGCACACTTCCAGAGCACAGATATGCGCCTGCAATTTAGGATGTGATTGCGCTCTCGCTCTTCAGGAAACGTTTCCGAGAGCGCGGTCGATCATTCGAGAGATGTTGTCCTTCGACGTAGCGCCGACGACGCGCTCCGCTTCTGCGCCACCCTTGAACAGAATCAGCGTTGGAATACCTTTTATCCCAAACCGCTGGGGAGTCTCGCCGCTGTCGTCGATATTGAGCTTGACCACTTTTGCCTTGCCTTGATACTTCTCGGCCACTTGCTCGACAGCCGGCGTAAGCATCTTGCATGGATGACACCATTCCGCCCAAAAATCCACGAGCACTGGCTGCTCTGATTTCAGGACTTCTTGTTCAAAGCTTAGATCGGTCACTTCACTTACAAACTCGCTCATCACCACCTCCGCCGTTAATCACTTGAGACCAGCAAACACGTTAAACTGTCGCCGAAGCTCCAACACCCACCAGCCTTTGGTAGAGTTCGACATAATGCCGAGCCGACGCGTCCCAGGAAAAATCGGCGCGCATGCCGTTCAGCATCAAAGCGCGCCACTGATCCGGTTCGTCGAAAATCGTAAGCGCTTCGTGAATCTTTGCCAGCAACCGCGCCGGATCGTACTCCATGAACTTGAATCCTGTGCCCCGAAGCGTGGCGCGATCGAAGTTTTCTATCGTGTCGTCAAGACCCCCTGCCGCCCGCACGATCGGCACGGTGCCGTACTTCAGCGAATACATCTGATTCAGTCCGCACGGTTCGAATCGCGAGGGCATCAGGAACATGTCGGCGCCTGCTTCAATCTTGTGAGCAAGCTCGTTGGAAAATCCCAAATAAACGCCGACCTGCGAGCGGCGCGAATCGCGCAACGCTTGAAAGGCTCGCTCATAAATCTCTTCCCCGGAACCAAGCAGAACGAAGTTGACGCCCCGCTCCAGCATTTGACTGGCAATGGGAAGAATCAGGTCGAAGCCCTTTTGATTCGACAACCGGGAGATGCAACCGATCAAGGGGCGATCCATTTCTTCAGGCAGGCCGAAGGCGCGCAGCAAGTCGCGCTTGCATTCTCGCTTGCCGCTCAAGTCGCTGATGGAATAAGGCGCCGCGATGTAACGATCTGTCGCTGGATTCCACTCGTCGTAGTCAACGCCGTTGAGAATTCCAAATAAATCGATTTGTCTGGCGCGGAGCAGCCCATCGAATTTCTCACCGAACTCGTGCGTTTGAATCTCCGCGGCATATCGAGGACTCACCGTCGAGATCGCATCCGAAAAAACCAATCCTGATTTCAGGGCGCTTGCCAGGTTGTAGAACTCTATGCCGCCTTCGGGCCGATAGATCCAACCGGGGAGCCCGAGCTTAGGCAACTGATCGGGACTGAACAAACCAGGAAAGGCAATGTTATGAACCGCGAACAACGTTCTGGTTGTTGCGAAGGCGGGATCGCCGGCATAGACGGTCTTCAGATAGGCTGGTATCAGACCTGTCATCCAATCATTCAAATGGATGATGTCAAAGCGTTCGCCGAGGGCCTTTGCAAACTCGAGAACGGCTCGGCTGAAGAAGGCGAAACGCTCGATGTCGTCAGACTCACCGTAGAGCTTTGCGCGCGAGAAATATTCGGGAGCATCGATGAAGTAAACCGGAACCTCTCCGGAACGATCAACATAAACCGCCACGCGCCGCTCGCCGAAATTGAAGGGCACCGCAAGGTCGTCGGGCAGACGCTCACCGCTCGCTTCGATCTTCTCGAGCTTATAACGCGGCATAACGACCCGAACGTTGTGTCCGAGCCGGGCGAGCGCTTTGGGAAGGGCGCCCGCCACATCCGCGAGCCCTCCGGTTTTTGCGTACGGCACGACTTCTGAGGCCGCCAGTAGAATATTCAAAAGTGCGCTCCCATTGTCAGGAATCTGTGGTGCATCCGAATGAAAAACAGTAGCCGACGCTGAATAAGCTTGTCAAGAAAACGCGAATCATGGTCCAGCTATTTGCGTCTTGGCGGAACTTTGCGTCTTTGCGCGAAACGAGAGACGGCTTTCAGTGATGTATTTCGGGCAGAGACGCAAAGATCCGCCAAGACGCAAAAATCACTTAGGGGTGCACAGTCTCGCTAACGACGCGAGAGCGCTCGCTCTCGTTGTTGAAACGATCGACCGCCGTCACTCGATAGAAGTAGGTATGGTCGATGACTACCTGGTCATCTCTGAATGTCACTGGCGTCACGGGCTGATCGTTGAGCTTGATCCAGTCATTGTCGGGCGCGTCGGCGGAACTGGCTCTATAGACGTTGTACCCGATCACATCGCGCTCGGCGCTGCTGGGCCAGAACAGACTAATCGATCCGTTGGAAGATGCGATTGATACGGGGTTAGGAGCAGACGGCGCGAACCTGTCGACCGGAGTGAATGGAAAAGGATCGCTATCCGCGCTCTCGATCAGACCGTTTGCGCCTTGTGATAAAGCTCTCACGAAATAGACATAGTCGACCTGATACTGAAACTTGGTATCAGTGAAGCTGGTGGCGGATATCGGCTCGGAATTAAGCAGGTCGCCGCCGAGGTCACGCCTCTGCAATCGACGATAAACGTTATAGCCGACGGCAGCGGACGGAGTTATGCCGTCGACGTTTGCGATAGGCGCAAGCCAGGTGATCGTTACTACATCCTGAGCGTCAGCGATGGCACTGACGTTCGTGGGGGGCATTGCGATTCCCGGAGCGGGTTCTATCGCGACGGTATTCGAAAAGGCGGCCACTTGATCGCGCTTGTTGATGTAGCGCACTGCGTAGCGCAATCGCGTATTCGCCAGTTGTTTCGACTGCGTCAGCTTCACCGAATCCGCAAACTGCAGACGCCCAAACGTATTCACCTGCGTTTCTATCATAGCTCTGTCGAGAAAACCGACTAGCTCTGCGGTCGCCTCAAAGTCATCCGGGTCAAGTACTGGTTCCTGATCGCGGCGCTCGGTCAACCGAAAGATATCGACCCGCGAAATGTAGAACCGGCTCGACTCGTCCTTAACAAGCGAGGGAGCCGGCCACGATAACAATATCGTTGAGCCTCGCTGGATCGCGGTCAGATCGGAGGTGCGCTCAGAAAGGCGCGACGGGGGAACCGGGGCGCTGACCTTTCCACACCCGCTGCAAATTAATGCCAGGCCTCCGAAGCATACAAAAGCGTAGACCTGTGCTTTGAGAGAACTCGTCCTGATAAGCTGATGCCTGGAATGTTGGGAGCGAATCGCTTGCGGCAAATGGTTCACAGTATGTACCGGCTGAGGTCTTCGTTCTTCACTATCTCGGCCAATTGTTTGTGAACGTAGCCCGAATCAATATTAACGTTCTTGTCCACGAGGTCGGGCCCTTCGAAGGAATACTCGTCCAGCAGAGTCTCCATAATCGTGTGAAGGCGGCGCGCGCCGATGTCTTCAGTTTGCTCGTTGACTGAGAACGCGAATCGCGCAATAGCGTCGATCGCATCATCGGCGAACTTGATGTCTATGCCTTCGGTTCCTAGCAAGGCCGTGTATTGACGCACCAGCGAGTTCTTCGGCTCGACGAGAATTCGCTTGAAGTCTTCTATTGTAAGCGGCTTCAACTCGACGCGAATTGGGAACCGTCCCTGAAGTTCCGGAATCAAGTCAGATGGCTTCGAGACATGGAATGCGCCTGCCGCGATGAAGAGGATGTGGTCGGTCTTGACCATGCCATAGCGAGTGTTGACGGTTGTTCCTTCGACGATCGGAAGAATGTCGCGCTGAACGCCTTCCCGCGAAACATCCGGGCCCTGACCGCCTTCGCGCCCTGCTATCTTGTCGATTTCATCGAGGAATATGATGCCAGTTGATTCGACGCGCTCGATCGCCAGCCGAGCGACCTGATCCATGTCGATGAGTTTTTGCTCTTCCTCTTGTATGAGATATTCCATCGCCTCATCGACGCGCATCTTTCTGGACTTTGGCCGCCCGCCGAACATGTTCGGGAACATATCGCGCAGGTTTATGTCCATCTCCTCGATGCCTTGAGGAGTGTAGATTTCAAAGTGCCCGGGATTGGTTCGCTCCTGAACTTCGAGCTCGACCATTCGCGCGTTCAAGCGTGCTTCGCGCAATTGTTGTCTGAGCTTTTCGCGAGTGCGTTCGAACTGCTCGTACGAAGAATCGCTTTCCGGCTCTTCAATCTGCTTCGTTCGCGGCAAGAGCAGATCGAGCATGCGTTCTTCAGCATTTTGCTCGGCTTTCTCTGCGACCTCGGCGATCTTCTCTTCGCGCACCAGGTCGACGCCAATCTCAACCAGGTCTCGGATCATCGATTCGACATCGCGCCCGACGTAGCCCACCTCTGTGAACTTCGAAGCCTCAACCTTCAAGAACGGCGAGTTGGAAAGTCTCGCGAGCCGGCGCGCGATTTCGGTCTTACCGATACCGGTCGAGCCGATCATTATTATGTTCTTTGGTATGACATCCTGCGCGAGATCCGCCGGCAGTTTCTGCCGGCGAATCCGGTTTCGAAGCGCGATTGCGACCGCACGCTTGGCGGCGTGTTGACCGACGACGTACTTGTCCAACTCGACCACGATCTGACGCGGAGTCATTTCGTCGAGCCTCAGTTGGTTTTGTACTTCTCCCGATAAATAAATAACCATAGTATGTTAAGAACGTGGCTTACCGCTGACGGCCACGATTGTCTTTTTGAATTATAACTCCTCGATGACAAGTTCGGAATTGGTATAGATGCAGATTTCGCTGGTGATCTTCATTGCTTCAAGGACAACGTCTCTGGCTGAGAGATCGGTGTGGCGAATCAGCGCGCGAGCGGCCGCGATGGCGTAGGGTCCACCGGATCCGATTGCCACGACCCCGTCGTCCGGTTCGATCACGTCGCCTCCGCCGGAAAGTATCAGCGATGTGTTTTCGTCGGCCACGATCAGCAAGGCTTCGAGGTGGCGCAAGTACTTATCCGTTCGCCACTCCTTGCCCAACTCGACTGCCGAGCGCTGCAACTGTCCGTGATACTGTTCGAGCTTCGCTTCGAATCTTGTAAACAGAGTAAATGCGTCGGCCGTCGAGCCTGCAAACCCCGCAATGATCTTGTCATTGTAGAGACGGCGCACCTTGCGCGCGCCTGATTTCATGATGGTCTTGTCGAAGGTCACCTGCCCATCGCCCGCAACCGCCACTCGATTGTTTCGACGCACTGAAAGTATCGTTGTGCTGTGAACTTTAGGGCGCAGTTCCCCGTGGGAAGGCTTCACCGGCATAGATGGCGAATATAGTCCGGGCTCATGCCGTTGTCAAGAAACGCACCTCCGCGCTTCGAGCTGTCCTATCACGACTGGTCGCTTGGTCGAGTCACGCGGGGGATGCTTCAAGCAAGCAGAACTTTGTTTCATCATCGATGCCTAACCGGCTCATTTCCAGATGAAACGCGCCATCGCTCACTTGAACCGTAGTTGACGTCGAAGTGAGTAGATTCGTAAGACGCAGTTGGCTCGAAGCTCCAACCTCGTAAGCGATCGCCGAAACATTCATCGGCGGCGCATTGAACCGGTGCCACGCTTCAGAGATTTGAGCGAGATATGCAACCACTTGTTGGTTGTTGGTTCTTGTGAACCCCATCGCGCCATACACGCCAGGATCGAAGAGACGCAAGTCGCCGTCCTTGAAAACCTCATCACGAGTGATCCTCAGAAGCTGCGCGTAAGATTCTCTCAAAGACAAATCCGCCGGCTCATCCGTCAGCGGCTTTATTCGCTGAACCGGGAGCCGCTCGTGCTTTCCTTCCATTTGACCTTCGTGTATCAACACCGATCCTGGAATCGACAGTATCAGCGCAAGCGCGGCAAGATTACCTGGCTTGTCGAACACTGAGGCTGCGCGGGGCTCATCATGGTTCTCGATGAAATAGAGAGAGGCACGCAACGCATCCGAGCCCCTCTGCAGACGCTCCAGCACGCGTCCCAGATCTCGCGCAACCAGTGCGTCATACAATTTCTTTTCGTAGCACAAATCAAAACCAAGTTCGCTAAGCTGAGTCTCCTTATCCCAATAAGCTTCGGCTATGAACTTGAAATTCGGACTTGCCTTCTTGACCTCGCTGATAGCCTCGTCCCAAAACTCGCCAGGCATTCTCTGATCAAACGACGAATCGGGCTCGAGTGGATACCAAAGCTGTCGGAAGCAATCTCTCAGCACCAGCATCGCCATGTCGCATCGCACGCCGTCCGCGTAGCGGCTGATCCGCTTGAGCACGTCGATCATTTGAGATCTCAAAGCCCCACTCGAGTAATCGAGCTGCGCGGTGTCATTCCAAGGAGGAAAGTACGGATCACGGCCAAAGGCAATCACGGAACCGGACTTGTGCAAGAAGAACTCGCTCATTAACTGTTTGCGCGCTTTCGTATCGCTCCGTATGAAGAAATCTGGATGTTGAAAAATCCACGGCGAATCGGGCGCCATATGGTTGGAAACGAAGTCGACTAGGACCGAGAGTCCTGCCGTATGCGCTCGCTTGACCAGCCGGTTGAACTGCGAACTTCCGCCAAGCTCGCGATTGATTTCGTAGACCGGCACGGCGTACGGAGAGCCTTCGAAGTCATCCGATGTGATCTTTGATATTTCTTTTGCGCCGTCGCTGATCCGCCAGACACCCATCATCCACAGGGCATTGAATCCGAGTTGAACCAGCGCGTCTAGCTCGGCTTCGGTTACCAGATCAAACTTCTCGCAGTGGACTCGTGAGTTGATTTCAAAGATTCGCATTGTGACCCTCCCCGAGGGTAAAGCTCCAAGATTCTCGCTCAAGTGTTTGACCACTGCCCGGCCGCCGCGAGGCGGCTCCAACCAGTATTTCGTAATGCGGAAACGTCGTATTGCTACCGACGTCCGCATCGACGCAGCGAACTCCAACCAATCGAATATGGGCCTGCGACGGCCAGGCGTCCGTAAACTGCTCTCACGCTTTAGCTTACGCGGATGTTTGTAGACATCCTGGTTACCGATTATTGCATCTAGATAATTTACGCATTATCGTGTATCATATCAGTTTGGAAAAAACCTAATGCTATGTACCGCATCGCGACATGTCAACCACTAGTTGGTTACTGATTCGAAGCGCCGCTGATAAAGGGGCGCTTTTAATTTCGGTCTCATAACGGGCGGACCACGGAATACAAGATGAAAACCAGAATGGATAAGGACACTCTCATTACTTCCCCAGAGGAAGCTCAAGAAGACTTTGCTCCCGCCGGTGGTATTGAGCGCATCGTTGCTGAGATCGACGAGGATGAGGCTGAGTCGCTCTGGGAATCGGTGAGCGTTGAGGAAGAGGAGACTCCGGAGGTCGCGGAGGAGCCTGCCGAGGAGGTGGACGTTGACCTCGAGCCCGGCAAGGACGAGTCTCTCGACCCGATGCGGCTATACCTGCGTGAGATGAGCTCGGTTCCCCTGCTCACTCGCGAAGACGAGATTCGAATAGCCAAGCGAATCGAGCGCGGTAATAAGCGCATCTACAAAGCGCTTTCCAGATCGTTCATAACGATCGAAGAGATAAGCCTGCTTCGCGATCAGTTGCTTGAAGGCGAGATCAATCCGCAAGACATCGTCGACGTTGCTACCGATCCTGAAGCCGAAGAGGCCCTGGAAGAGCAACGCGAAGAAATCCGGCTGCACGTGATGGCCGAGTTCGAAGAGATAGTCAAAGCCCACGATAAGCTCGTGAAGCTTTCGGCGAAGATCGAGGCCGAGCCCAAGACATCCAAGAAGCGTAAGAGGTTGCGTCGTCAGTATGCGCATCTTCTCATCGACATGTCGAAGCGTGTGCGTGGATTTGCATTCGCTGCCGAAACGCGCAGACGTTTCATGGAAGTGATCGACGCCGTGGTCAAACAGATTCGCGCGACGGAAGCGGAGCTCAATCGCGTCGACCGCGCTTTGGAGAATAAGCGCCGGAAAGATATCGACGATCTCAAGCGGCAGCAGCGCGCGTTTCGAAAAACGATGCGAGAAACCGAGCGGCGATATGCGGCTTCTGCCGTTGACATAAAGCGCAGTCAGCAGACCATCATCGCGGCCGAAGCCGAAGTCGAACAAGCCAAGCGCGAAATGATCGAGGCCAATCTCCGGTTGGTAATTTCGATCGCTAAGAACTACATAAACCGCGGATTGCATTTTCTCGACCTGATCCAGGAAGGAAACATCGGATTGATGCGCGCGGTCGAGAAGTTTGATTGGAGGCGCGGATACAAGTTCTCGACTTATGCGACCTGGTGGATTCGCCAGGCGGTGACTCGCGCGATCGCCGATCAGGGCCGCACTATTCGCGTGCCGGTTCACATGGTCGAGGTGATCAACAAGA
>JADGNW010000118.1 GCA_017883315.1 Blastocatellia bacterium
AACGCAACACACTCGACGGCCGCGGAAGAGTTCCGGTTCGGTCATTAGCGCGCCGATCGAGAGCGCGCCCGTCGGCTCGACCTTCAAATTTGCGAGCGAAAACAAGAGTCGCACACCCTCTTTGATCTGCTCTTCCGGCACTTCGACAATCTTCAACAACCCATCCTTGAGCACGGCCCAGTTGTGCTGGCCGACGCTCACCGTGCGCGCTCCATCGGCGATCGTTTGAGGTTCAGTCTCGTTTACGATTATGTGACCTGCCCGAAGCGACCGAGCCGCATCGTTCGCCATCAGCGGTTCGGCAGCGACTACCGCCGCGGTGCTGCCTCCGTCTCGAAGCCCGGTGATGATTCCCGATGTCAGTCCTCCGCCGCCGATTGGCGCAACTATGTAATCAAATTCACGATCGAGTGCCGCAAGCTCGGCGCCCAGGCTCGCGTTGCCTTCGATCACCAGCGGATCGTCATACGCGCTCGCGAC
Organism: Blastocatellia bacterium; assembly: GCA_017883315.1. Taxonomy (GTDB): domain Bacteria; phylum Acidobacteriota; class Blastocatellia; order UBA7656; family UBA7656; genus Onstottus_A. Next base: position 481 of record JADGNW010000118.1, read on the forward strand.
ATAAGCATCGGGATTTTCACTTGCAAGCTGTGCAACGCGCGCCGCTCGGCCAACAACCTTCACGTCGATCAAGTCAACCATACCGCTGTACTCGCGGACCGCGTCGATCTTAACCTGGGCCGAAGTCGAGGGCATGACGATGACGCAGGACTTGCCGAGAAGCGAACACGCGTACGCCATCGCCTGACCAAAGTTGCCGGACGACGCTGTGATGATCTTGCGCTCGCCAACCTTCGAAGCGAGATTGTACGCGGCTCGGAACTTGAAGCTGCCGGTGTGCTGAAAAGTCTCGGTCGCGATTGTCAGCTCGACCCCGAGGCGCCTGGCCAAACGAGGCGCTTCGATGATCGTAGTGTTGCGCGCGATCTTTTCGAGGGACGGTGAATCCATTGGCATCAATAATATCATTAACACCTCACTTCAGTGAGGCGGCGCGAAGGGAGCAGTCACGCCCAGCCCAGTCCAACGCCTCACTGAAGTGAGGTGTTAATGATTAGCGCAGGCAGCGGACGAACTCCCACGACAATGAGACCATTGCGCCCCTTCGATCCGTGTTCATTCGCATGCAATAATCTGGAGGATGTTCGCCGAAGTCGCAGTTCCAGTGTACGTCAGGCAAACGTTTACCTATCGGCTGCCGGGAGATATGTCGCGGCGCGCTGAGCCCGGCTGCCGCGTCCTGGTCCCGCTCGGTAAGAAATTCCTGACCGCATTCATTGTAGATTTGCACGAGAGCTTGCCGGGCGAAGTCGACAAAGCAGACGTCAAAGACGTCGAAGAATTAATCGACGAATCTCCGATCATCACTCGGGAAATACTCGAGCTGACCCACTGGGTTTCTGATTACTATTTCGCGCCGTGGGGTGAGTGTCTGAGAGCCGCGCTGCCGGCGGGCGCCACTTCGATCAGCGAACAGGTGCTGAGTCTCACCGAAGCCGGCCGCGAGGCGCTCGATCGTGGAAGAGACGAACGTCACTCAACTTCGACACAACATGCGCTTGAGCTTCTCGCCGGTGAAGGGCTGATTCCGGCGCGACGGCTCGAGCGGGAGTTGCCGAAACCGCGCGCCGCCGCGCTCATTCGCAAGCTCGCTCGCGAAGGCTTGATCACCGTCTCGCAACGCATCGCCGACACGCGAATGAAGCCCAAGCTTCAGAATGTTGTCAGGCTGAATAGTCAGTGGTCAGTAGCCAATGGTCAGTTGCCAGTTGCGCCCGGCCGGCTTACTGAAGAGCAACCTAAGAGCAGGAAAAGGAAGAAACCAGGAGGCGAGAAAACGCTCAACGAAAAACAACTCCGGGTCGTTGAGGTGCTGCAAAACTCCGCGAGCGACGCCGTGCCCTTTAGCGAACTACTCGACTCCGCCGACGTGTCGTCCTCAGTCGTTCGCACCCTCGAGAAGCGCGGCGTAGTCGAAGTCTTCGCGCGCGAGGTGCGCCGCGATCCGCTGGCGGCGTTCGAACGGGAGTTTGGCGACGATATTACGCTCAACGGCGAACAGCAACAGGCGCTCGATCAAATCATCGCCAAGATCGATGAGCACCAGTACTCGACATTTCTTCTGCACGGCGTGACCGCCAGCGGCAAGACTGAAATCTACATTCGCGCTATGCGCGACGCCGTCCGCCGCGGGATGACCGCGCTCATGCTTGTGCCGGAGATCTCGCTTACGCCGGTTTTCTCTCGCCGGTTAAAAGCGCAGTTTGGCGAAGCGGTCGCAATTCTTCACTCGAGCCTCTCCGAAGGCGAACGCTCGGACGAGTGGCGGCGAATCAGAGACGGCGACGCGCGAGTGGTAATCGGCACTCGTTCGGCAGTGTTTGCGCCGCTCGAGAAACTCGGCCTCGTGATCGTCGATGAAGAGCACGACGGCTCTTACAAACAGGACGAAACGCCTCGTTATCACGGGCGCGATACGGCGATTGTGCGGGCCCTGCGAGCTGAAGCCGTGGTCGTGTTGGGTTCGGCGACGCCTTCGATTGAGTCGTACCACAATGCCCATGCCGGCAAGTATACGTATCTTCGACTACACACTCGTTACGGCGACCGCGCGCTTGCCGAAGTTCAGACCGTCGATATGCGCGAGGTCTTCAAGCGCCACGGCAAGGCGCAGACACTATCCGATGAGCTGAAATCCGCGATCGCCGAAACGTTCGCGCGAGGCGAGCAGGCGATGATCCTTTTGAACCGGCGCGGCTTCTCTTCGTTTCTGCTGTGCCGGTCGTGCGGGCTTGCGATTCACTGTCCCAACTGCGACGTGACGCTGACTTATCATCGCTACAACTCGAGCCTCCAGTGTCATTACTGCAACTACATTCGGCCGGTGCCGCGCGTGTGCGACGCGTGTGAGGGGGAATACATTCATTACGTCGGGCTCGGGACCGAACAACTCGAGGCCATGCTGAAGGAGATGTTTCCCGAGATGAATATCGCGCGGCTCGATCGCGACACCACGCGAAGGCGCGGCAGTCTCGAGCAAATCATAATGGAGTTCGCGGGCGGCGGGATCGACTTGCTTGTGGGCACGCAGATGATCGCCAAGGGTCACGACTTTCACAACGTTACCCTGGTGGGAGTCGTCTCAGTTGATGTCGGGCTTGCGCTGCCGGATTTTCGCGCCGCCGAGCGCACCTTTCAACTACTGACTCAGGTCGCCGGAAGGGCAGGAAGAGGCGCCCGTCCGGGGCGCGTGATAATTCAGACCTATCACCCCGAGCATTATTCGCTGACCTGCGCGCGTGAGCAAAACTACGAAGAATTTTACCGGCGGGAAATCGTCTTTCGCCGAACGATGCACTATCCGCCATTCACGGCTTTGATCAACGTGCTGATCCACGACAAGGATTACGACCGGGCGAACGGCACGGCCTCGGCGTTTGCCCGAGAGCTGCGCGACGCGGCTAAGGAATCAAATATGCGAGTGCTCGGGCCGGCTCCGGCGGCGATCTCACGAATCAGAAGCGAGTACCGGTTTCAAATCCTGATCAAAGCTCGCAGCCGCACGCGCGCGCGTGAAGCGCTGGACGTGGCTATGGATCGAGTGGCGGCGGACGGCCACAGTCCTCGATCCATCTCGGTTGAAGTTGATCCGATGAATTTGATGTAGAGTTAGCTGCGCTCCTTTCCCTTCGGTTGACCTTTACCGGAAATGCCTCTCATCATCCGGTCAAATCCGATATACTCTACCAATCGCCGCTGCGCTCAACGGAACGCCCTGCGGTGTTTGGTTCGCGAGGGTAGGGTCACATGAGAACGCTCGACTTCGTTAAGGCTGAAGGCTTCAAATCGATTGATCATGTAGGGCCTGTTATCCTTCTCGACTTGAATGTTCTAATCGGGGCCAACGGTGCCGGCAAATCCAATTTCCTAGGACTGTTTAATCTGCTCAATCAGATTAGCGAGGGGAACCTTCAGGACTATGTAACGAGATCCGGGGGAGCCAAGACCTTGCTGCGTTTCGGCGAGGGCACCACAAAATACATCACTGTCGATTTAGTGTTCTCGGATGACGACAGATACTACAGGTGTGTGCTAGTTCCTACTTTAGACGATCGCCTGTACGTCAGCGACGAAGTGTATTCTCCGTCAACCCGTGCGGCCGGCCACGGCCATTTCGAAAGCAAATTGCTTGGAGACGGGGTATCCGACGAAGATAAGACATACACGGACCACGTCGTGGAGCCGATTCGTGAACATGTGCGGAGCTGGAAAGTCTACCATTTTAACGACACGACAAAAGTCGGACTGCAGCACAACGTGGATGACAATCGCTCGCTACGTCCGGATGGGTCCAACCTAGCTGCCTTTCTGTTTTTGCTTAAACAGAAGCATCCGGCAGACTACGCCAACATCGTCGCTTCTATTCGAATGGTGTTTCCCTTCTTCGGTGACTTCACTCTTGCACCGTTGGAACTCAGGCCCGATAACATCAAATTGGAGTGGCGCGAGCAGGGCTGGGACACCTACTTCGATGCATCCGCGTTGTCGGACGGGACCCTACGCTTTATCTGCCTCTCAACGCTTCTCCTACAACCCAACTTACCGTCGCTGATACTGGTAGACGAGCCAGAGTTGGGGCTCCACCCTTATGCGATCAACGTTCTCGCTGGGTTGCTGCGGGGCGCTGCTACGAAAACTCAAGTCATCGTTTCGACGCAGTCAGTCACCCTTGTTAATCAATTCGAGCCGGAAGAATTGATCGTTGTGGAAAGGGCAGGAGGAAAGAGCGTTTTTCGGCGCTTGGAGAAGGCAGAAATGGAAAGCTGGTTGGATGACTACGGCATGGGTGACCTTTGGGAGAAGAACGTTATCGGCGGTAGACCATAGTTATGGCCAAAGTCCTCATTCTTGTTGAGGGACAGACCGAAGAAACCTTTGTTAAGCGAACACTCGGCCCCCACTTGTCCAACCTCGGGGTGTTCGTCATACCAACAATCATCGCAACGAAGCGAATAAAGAGCGGGCCGAGCTTCAAGGGCGGCATGCCGTCGTACACGAAAGTCAGGAGGGAGATTTTGAGGCTTCTTGGAGACTCAAGTGCGGCGCTCGTGACTACGATGATCGACTTTTATGGCCTGCCTGCTTCGTTTCCTGGCCGCGCGAATGTACAGGGAAACACTCCGCGGGAGCGAGTCATCTTCGTCGAGAATGCGATCGAACAGGACATCAACGACGCGCGGCTCCTGGCTTATTGCTCATTACATGAATTCGAGGCTCTGCTCTTTTCATCGCCCCAGACAATAGCGGCGGCGTTCGCTATGCCGAACCTCGAACAGAGACTTATTTCAATCAGAGCTCAGTTCACCTCACCTGAGGAAATCGACAATAATCCTTCCACCTCGCCGTCAGCAAGACTTCAGTCGCTCTATCCGCAGTACAGCAAACCGTTCTACGGGACACTCATCGCAGGCAGAATAGGACTCGACGAAATGCGCGGTGCATGCGCGCATTTTAACGACTGGCTAGTTCGGCTGGAGGCATTGTCAGCGTCCCCGACTGGCTGAGTAAGGTTCAAGCGTCGCGCGTTGACAAGCCTCCTCGCACGGTCGTCTTCGGCCTCGCACGGCGCGGCGCTGCGAAGCTGCTCGCTTACGAATCGGTCGACTTGCTTTGCGAGCTCGGTATGACGTTCATCGAGGAGCGGTGTATTCATCAATAGCTGAAAGATGTTGCGTAGACTGTCGAGTCTGCGCGAATATGCGAATCAAGCCGTCCACGGCATGCGCAGACTAGACAGTCTACGCTACTTCAGCAAGCTCGCGACTCGCACTGCGCACAAGCGGCCGTGATCGCGCGCCAGCAACTCAAGCCGAGTTCGACGCGAGAGAAAATCGTCTACCGTTGCAGTCATCTCGTATCGTGCAGCATAGACGACCTCGGCCTCGATGTGAGGAAGACCCTCGATCAAGCTTGACTTCAACTGCTCCGCCTCGCGCGTGATTTCAAGAAGCACGCGATAGTTGCCGCCATAGCTCTGGATCAAGTGCTCGACCGCAGAGACGGGAACGCCGAATTCACGGGCAGTCTCTTCCTTCGAATCGCCGGCCGCTGCGCCCGCAAGCAGAACGTTGTCCGTCACGCTGCGATGCGCTTGCGGGCGCGGAACTCCGTCAAGGCTTTCGAGCCTACGGACCGCAAAATTGACGACTCGCTCGGCCATCCGCCGCCACGTTGTCAGCTTGCCGCCGGTGATCGTGAGAAGCCCGCGCTCGTTCTCGAAAATCTCTTCTTTCCGCGAAACGTCTTTGCTCGATCGCCCGTCTGCTGCGATCAGCGGTCTGAGCCCGGCGAAAGTGCTGATCACGTCTTCGCGCGAAAGCTTCGCGGAGGGGAAGGCGCGCGCGGCCGATTTTACAACACGATCGACTTCGAACGGCTCGGCGCGCGGTTCATCCAGATCGCCTGTGTAGTCCGTGTCAGTCGTGCCAACAATGGTGCGACCTTGCCACGGAATGACAAACAGAAACCGGCTCTCTCCCAGCGAAGGAATGAGTACCGCGGTCTGATTCTGAAACCTCTCGCTCGGCAACACGACGTGAATCCCTTTCGAAGGCCGGAGCTTCATGGAAGCGCCGGCGTCAGAGAGGCGCGACACTTCATCTGACCACACGCCGGTAGCGTTCACAACGACTCTCGCGCGTAGCTCGAACGAGTGGCCCGTGAGCCCGTCCTCGATCTGCACGCTCGTCCCTCGGTCAGTCTTGCTGAGACCTTGCGCGGCCGCGTAGTTCGCAACCAACGCGCCGTGAGCTGCAGCGGCTTTGATGACTTCGATCACCAACCGCGCATCATCCGTCAGACAGTCGTAATATATGAACGCGCCGAGCAAACCGTCGCGGTCGATCTCCGGCGCAATCCCAACTGCGTCGTCCGGTGATAGCCAGCGATGCCGCGCGATGTTTTGACTGCCGGCCAGAAAATCGTAAAGCCACAGTCCAATCGACAGCTTGAGCTTGCTTGAGCCGAGCGGCGACCGTTCGCTCGAAGAATAAACCGGCACGAGGAACCTGAGAGGCTTGCTCAAATGAGGAGCCATTCTCGAAAGCACCGCGCGTTCGTGAAGCGACTCACGCACAAGACCGAAGTTCCATTGCTCGAGGTAGCGCAAGCCGCCATGAATCAGCTTGGATGAACGCGAGCTCGTGCCGCTTGCGAAATCGCGCTTCTCGACGAGCGCAACCGAAAGCCCTCGCGATGCCGCATCGAGCGCGACGCCGGCTCCGGTTATTCCCCCGCCGATCACCGCGATATCGAATAACTCTTGCCGCATCCGCGCGAGGTTCGCCGCGCGAGTGCGTAACGACAACTCATCGATCGCGCGTGATGTGCCTTCGTTCCCCATTCTCACGTTCATCGTGTTCCGACATCCGATCAACCACTCAAGCAGGCTGCTGAAGAAGTCGATGACCCAGGAGTATTCAGGTGCAATCCCACCAACGCAGTTGGTGGTTCGTTCATATTCAGCCTAACACGGGACACCAGCGGGGATCCCCAGTGTTTCCGGTGCAATACCACCAACGCAGTTGGTGGATTATTCATATCCAACCTGGGGACCGAGCGGCGTAAGACGTTGCGCTGAATATGAACGATCCACCAACTGCGTTGGTGGTATTCAAGAGGAGGCCGCTTGCTTGTTTTGTAGGCAACGTATGAACGAACCACCAACTGTGCGTTGGTGGGATTATCCGCTCTGCGCTGGGTGAGGCATTGTTGGCTTTATCAGCGGCTCCGCGATTTCTCTGTGTCATAACTGCGAATGGTGCGATGGTTGAAATAAGGGCGACCAGACTGTAGGATGCTGCGCGTTATGAGCGGGCCTCTTGAAGGAATTCGCGTGATCGACTTCGGGCGCTTCATTGCCGGGCCTTACTGCGCGATGCTGCTCGCGGACTTCGGCGCCGATGTTGTCCGAGTTGAACGACCGACTGGAGGGGAAGATCGCAAAGTCGGTCCGGTGACAGAAAGCGGTGAAGGAGGTCTGTTCCTCACCTGCAATCGCAACAAGCGCGGCATCACGCTCGAGCTGGGCCATCCGCAAGCGCGAGAGGTCATACGCCGCCTCGTTCGCAGCGCCGACATTGTTGTAGTTAATCTGCCGCTCGTTGTAATGAAGAAACTCGGGCTGGATTACGATTCATTGCGAGCGGTGAAAGAAGACATCATTCTCGTGATGGCTTCGGCGTTTGGTCCCGACGGTCCGTACGCCGACCGGGTGGGCTTTGATGGAGTTGTTCAGGCGATGAGCGGCGCGATGAGTCTCACCGGATTCCCGGGGCCGCCGGTTCGCTCGATTGTGTCCTGGGTTGACTATGGGACGGCGCTTCATGGAGCGTTTGGAGCGATGGCCGCACTCTATCACCGCCAGAACACCGGTCGCGGCCAGTTGGTCGATGTATCGCTGCTGGCAACCGGCGTTACCTTCATGACGCCGCTCTTGGCCGAGCGCAAGACAATGGGAATCCGTCGCGAGCAACTTGGTAATACGGCCTACTATGCGGCTCCAAGTGACGCTTACCAGACGAGCGACGGCTGGATCATCGTTCCGACGATTGGCCATCAAATGTTCCGTCGCTGGGCGCAGTTGATAGGCAGAGAGGACTTGATAGACGATCCGCGATTTCGCGACGATATTTCACGCGGCAACAACTCGGAGGTCATCAACGAAGCGATGTCGCGCTGGTGTATGAAGCGCACGCGCGAAAAGGCGATTGCCGAGCTTGAAGCCGCGCGGATTCCGTGCGGTCCTTGCTACAGTCTTGACGAAGTGATTGGCGATCCTCAGGTGAATTCGCGAAAGCTGATTGAAGAGCTTGAATACCCGGGCGGCAAGAAACCGGTTCCGATTGCAAGCACGCCTGTTCGTTTGAGCGAGACGCCCGCGGGTTCGACTCGTCGCGCTCCAACGCTGGGAGAACACACCGATGAAGTGCTCAGCGAAAGCGGTTTCTCAGATCGCGAAATCGCCGAGCTTCGAAGTGCCAGTGCAGTTTGACGAAAAGTTCAGGGTTCAGCCTTTAGGCTGCCGGTGACTAAGTCCGGAGCAAGCTGAAGCTTGTACTCTGAACCAAAGGAGAATTCATGCCAATACGGATCATCGAAGGTATCAAAGAACTCAAACCTCTGATCGGCCAGGAAGTCGGCGCGAGCGACTGGTTCGAAGTCAGCCAGTCGCGCATCAACGACTTCGCCGACGCGACCGGAGACCATCAGTGGATTCACGTCGATGTCGAGCGAGCGAAGACCGATTCGCCGTTTCATTCGACCATCGCTCACGGGTTTCTCACGCTGTCGTTATTGCCTCACCTTGTTTCCCAGGCGGTGAAAGTCCAGGGTGATTTCAAGATGGGCATCAACTACGGGCTGAACCGGTTGCGCTTCGTTTCGCCGGTGCTGGCTGGCTCGCGTGTGCGAGCGAGGATCACGCTGCAATCAGTCGAGGACGTGCCGGGCGGCAACCAGATAACGTGGTCGGTGACGTGTGAGACGGAAGGCGGCCAGAAGCCCGCGCTCGTAGCCGAGTGGCTGGTGCGTTATTACGCTTGAGCAGACGCTTGTAGGGGCGGCACTCCGTGGCCGCCCCAGTGTCGAAGAAGATCCTCGCGAGACGACGCTGGGGCGGCCAAGGAGAGCCGCCCCTAAATGGCTTAGATCATTTAGATGTCAACGGAACGAACAACACCGGACTCGCTCCCAGTCTATCGAGTTCGCGCGCGCAACACGTCCGCAGATTCCGAGAACAAGATTCACGATGACTCGGTGGCCGCGAGCTACGGCTTTCGAGGCGGGCTCGTCCCAGGTGTTACGGTCTACGCTTATATGACCGTTCCTCTCGTCGGGCGGTTCGGTCTGGATTGGCTCGATCGCGGATCGATGCAGATCAAGTTTCATCAGCCCCTCTATAACGGCGACGAAGTGACCGTAAGAGCAAATGCAGACTCGAGCGCAGATCCGATTAAGATCGCCGTCACTGCCGAACGAGAAGACGGCATAGCGTGCGCGACTGCGCTTGCGACTGTGAACGATCGAGCGGCGTGGTTGGGTGAGCCTCGATTAGAAGACTATCCTGAAGCCCCGTTGCCAAAGTACGAGACGCGACCGGTTGCATCGCGCGAGTCACTCGTGCCGGGCACTGTGCTTGGAACGTTGATCGAAACAATCAAAGCTCCTGATCAACCGCTCCTTGAGAGTCTGGACGAGCGCTTGCCGATTTATTCTAGCGCCGGAGCTGTGGCACATCCGTTCGTCTTTCTCAGCCTGGCGAATCAGATTCTGATGCACAACTACAACCTCGGTCCGTGGATTCATGCCGCGAGTGATCTGATCAACTGGGGCTCGGTTCGCGATGGGGAACGGATTTCTGTAAGAGGTCGAATCGCGGACTGCTTCGAGCGCAAGGGCCACGAGTTCGTTGTCCTGGATTTGTTGCTCGTCGCTGGTCAGAGCCGCGTGGTCCAGCAAGTGCGTCACACCGCGATCTATCGTCCAAGATCCGCGGGGTGACATTACTAAATCGACGTTCCTTGACTCAATCAAAACCGCTCTGCTAAAAGTCGCCCAGAGAAAATCATGACTGGCATAACATCATTCGGAGCATACATACCTTTCTACCGTCTCGCTCACAAAGAGATCGCTCGCGCGTGGGGCGGGCGCGCCGGTGAGGGCGAACGCGCTGTCGCGAACGTCGATGAAGACTCGATCACGATGGCGGTTGAAGCCGTTCGCGATTTGCTTGCTGAAGGAGACGGCCGCGAAGTCGATGGCTTGATGTTCGCCACGACGACTTCGCCTTACGTCGAGAAGCAAGCTTCGGCGTTGATCGCAACGGCGGCGGACTTGCGGCACGATGTGAGAAGTGCTGACTACTCGAGCTCCCTGAGATCGGCTACCACAGCCACTTTGGCGGCCATCGATTCGGTGAAGGCAGGATCGGCGTCCAACGTCATCATCACGGCAGCCGACACCAGACTCGCGACGCCGAAGTCTGCAAACGAGCGAGTCTTTGGTGACGCCGCTTCGGCGATCGCCGTCGGCCGCGACAAGGTGATTGCAAATCTGATAGCCAGTCACTCGACCGTCGACGAGATGACCGACGTGTGGCGCAGGGGCGAAGATCAGTTCGTCTCCGGATGGGAGGAGCGCTTTTCCATCACGCAGGGTTATCAACGCGTCGTTCGACAAGCGGTCAACGAGTTGTTCGAGCGCAGCGCGATCGGCCCTTCGGAAATTTCGAAGGCGATCTTCTATGCACCTGACGCGGGCACGCTTGCGGGAACGGCGAAGAGTCTTGGGCTCAAAGCCGAGCAGATTCCCGATCATCTGTTCTCGACCGTCGGCAACACCGGATCGGCTATGCCGCTGCTCGTGCTGTCATCGGTGCTCGAGGATGCGCGCCAAGGGGATAAACTCTTGGTAGTTGGTTACGGCTCAGGTTGCGACGCTTTGTTGTTTGAAGTGACCGACGAAATCGAGAACGCGAAATCAGTAGCCGGACGCCGCGGAGTGAAAGGGCATCTTGCTTCAAAGGCGAATCTGGATAGTTATGAACGTTACGCGAGATTTCGTGAGTTGATCGATAGCGAGGCCGCCCGCCGCCAGTCGCCATCCGCCTCGGCGCCGCTGATCTTGCGAAGGCGCGACGACA
>JADGNW010000119.1 GCA_017883315.1 Blastocatellia bacterium
CTCGAGACTCGGATCTGTTCGCCGCGGGCGTTGATCTGCACGGCGTTCACGACTGGAGCGCGCGTTTAGGCGGGCGCGGTCCTGTTGGCGCTGGTTCTCCGGACATGAACAAGCTTGCGCGTGAGTCTTCGCCGATCGCGTCGGTAGACAAATGGAAATCGCCGGTGTTGCTGATACACGGAGACGATGATCGCAACGTCGCGTTCAGCCAGACGGTCGATCTGGTTCGCAAGCTTCGCGAACATCACGTCGAGTTCGAAGAACTGGTATTTCCTGACGAAGTGCACGACTTTCTGCGGCACGAGGACTGGCTGCGAGCTTATCACGCGGGAGTGGATTTTTTTGATCGGCACTTGAAGTAAGCTGTTTTCTGCAATTTGGAATGATTGAGGCACGCTGGACGGAAGCACTTTCGTCTCGAGTGCCTCTTTCTTTTCCAAAAAGAACTACCCGAACGGAAGAAAATGCCCTGCCTTGTGTCTAACCATGATGTAGCACTAGTCTAATGCTAATGAATCTCCGGGAGAAGCAGCCTGATTTCGACGAGCGAGAACTTGTCGATGCGGCGCGCCGCGAGGATCGCGGTGCGTTCAAAGCGCTGTACGAGCGTTATCGCGATCGCATCTACAACCTTGCATTCTATTCGTTGGGCGAGGCGTTGTGGGCGGAGGATGTACTGCAGATTGTTTTCATGAAGATCTACCGGGGACTGCCCGGCTTCCGTTATGAAGCTTCGCTTTCAACGTGGATCTATCGAATCGCGGTGAATGAATGTCAGAACCAGCTTCAGCGGCGCGGCGCGCGACATGTTCCGCTCGACGCGATATTGGGCAGCGATGAGGAATTCGATACCGGTGGATTGCCCGACGCCGAGCAGATTGAACGCGAACGCCGGCAGATACTTCGGGACGCAGTGATGGACCTGTCGCCAAAGCTGCGAGCAGTCGTGGTGCTGAAGTACATTGAAGGGCTCGCGTACGATGAGATCGCGCGAGTGTTGGAGTGCGCTCCCGGAACTGTAGCGTCGCGGCTCAATCGCGCCCTCGCGGAGCTGGAAACGCGACTGCACCCGCTTAGACGGATTCTTTGATCTTTGTAGCACCGAATTCAAACAGACAGCTCGTTACTACAAAGCCTATGAGGTAACACAAATGAGATGTTGGCGTGTGAACCTTCAGCGAAATTTCTCGCTCTATTTGAACGGCGAGCTTTCGCCCCACGAGGTCAAGCGAATCGAAGATCACCTGCTTGATTGCGCATCTTGTCGAGCACGGTTTGCGCAGCTCCGTAACGGACATCGCCTGGCGCAGCAGATGCCGAAATTCACTCCGCAACGCGATCCGTGGGCTTCAATTGAAGCCAGCTTGGAGGCTGAGCGGTTATCCGCTCAGAGGCCTCGTGCGGTTACCCAGTGGCGCGGGCTTGTGATGAAGCCCGGCTTCGCGCTTGCCGTCATCGGGGTCGCTGCCCTCATTGCTGCCGTGCTTATCGTATCGGGCAAGCGCGCACCCGAACAGGAACGCGGGGGATCGCTGATCGCAGACGCGCTCGACCTTAAAGAGTTTCACAGTGTGAATATCGCGGACATCGAGCGAAACATGCAGCCACACGTGGTTGCGGAGGGCTTCGTATCGGAAATTCGTGTCAACGACGAAGACGGCGATCTGAGCTTCAAACTGGTCGACGACCTCGGCCGTCCCGGCCCGTTCATAGTCTGCGAGATCATCGATCCAATTCACCTTGAGCCGCCATCGGTGGGAAGTCGCGTGCGAGTCTACGGCGTTAGCCGGTACGACGGCCAGGCTGATCACAATTGGTACGAGGTTCATCCCGTGCTCAACATCGAGGTGGTGCGGCGGTAATGGCTATGGTACTGAAAGGTGAGCAAGCACTGCCTCGCGCTGGCTTTCGGTTTTTGAACGGGTCCTGACCTGATGTAGCGCCGTCTCTCGTCATTCTTATTCGGTGCTGAAGACGGCGCTACTTTTTTCGTTGTCAGCTAAGACCACGAGAGTCAACGGAGCGACAACGGCCAATAACTAAATTAAAGGAGGAACGCGTTGCATAATACGCAATGCAACTTACAGAGATATGGGAATATCAGGCACTCAAAATAAAAGGGCGTCTAGCGAAACCCGATTTGGCTCTCTTGCCCGACTCACTTCGACTTTCAACACGGCAACCAAGAATCGATTCCGCTTGCCTCTGTTTCTGATTGCGCTCTTTGCCTTCATGGCGGGGCCGGTCGCCGCGCAGTCTCCTAACACGGCGACGATGATCGTTACGGTGGTCGATCAAAGCGGCGCCGTGGTGAAGGACGCGAAGATTTCGGTGGTGAACACCGCGACCGGCGCCGTGCGCGAGGCCATCTCGGGAGAGGAAGGCTCTGCGACGATCGCGGCGCTCCCCCTGACTGGCGAGTACAAGGTCACCGTTGCCATGACCGGTTTTACCGCCGAGGACGTCACCGGTCTCACGCTCCGTGCGGGTGAAACCGCGACTGTGAAGGTCAAACTGGTCGCCGGCGGCGGCAAGAGCGAAGTCACCGTCTATGGCACCACCGAAGGCGTGCGCGCCGACGCTCAGATCGGCCGCCGGCTCGACAGCCCGCAAATCGACGAGACGCCGATACTCGGCCGCAAGGTGTCGACGATACCGCTCCTCAATTCGGCGTTCCGGCAGGCGAAGGGCACCGGGGATCTCTTCGTCAACCAGACGTACTTCGTGACAGGCGCGGGTTCCCGCCGTACGACAACGGTCACGCTCGACGGCGCGAACAACGATGAGGCATGGGGCCGCCAGACGATGATCGCCACCGTGCCGATGGGCGCCATCCAGGAAATGACGCTGCTCTCGAACGCGTTTTCTGCCGAATTCGGCTGGACCGCTGGCCCCGCGTTGAACATCGTCACCAAGTCCGGCACGAACGTCCTGCACGGCGAAGGACTGTTCATGAGCCGTCCCGGTGGCATGCAGGCGAAGACGTTCTCGACCAAGAACTTCTGCGCACCGTCCGTACTGAGTTGCGTCACGCCCACCACGCTCACCGCTATCAACCCGGTGGACATTCCGGATGAGCTGAGCCAGGTCTCCGGCTCGATCGGCGGGCCGATCATCAAGGACAAGACTTTCTTCTTCGCCACGGCTGACTACACGCGGCAGGATCGAACGACGTTCCTTTCGAGCACGCTGCCTGCCTTCGTGTTACCCCAGGATGGCAACCTCGCTTACACGGGTCACTACCGCCAGACGCTCGTCGACGGACGGCTGGACCACAAGCTCACATCGAGCCAGACGTTGATGTTCAGAATGAATGTCGATCGGTTTGACGACGACAACCCTCAGGACGCCGTCGGCGGCACGAGCGCGCCAAGCGTCGCGCGCAGGTACGCGCGGCGGTCATGGACGGCCCAAGTCAATCACACGTGGGTCGTCAACCCGAATCTTCTCAACGAGGCGCGATTTGCCTACCTGAATGGCGATCCTGTCACGCTCTGGGAAGCTCAGACCCTCTCAACCACCTACACACGCAGCGGGTCTGTTCCGTTCACCATTGGACAGTCGCGAGCCTCCGACCTCTTTGGTCACCAGGTGCAGTTCTCGGACACGCTGTCGTGGTCGCGTGGCATTCACAACCTCCGTTTCGGCGGAAGTGTGGTCCATCACACGTCAGGCGGCACGGGCAGCGAGCCCGGCACCGCGATCCTCGGCACGTTCACGTTCAAGAACACGACGACGGCGCCCTTCGGTCAATTGACACTGGGCGACGTGCAAAATTACACGCAGCCGATCAACTTCGGGATCAGCAGCTACGAGCTGAAGCAGTGGCTCGTTACCGGGTTCGTGCAGGACAAGATCCACTTGGGCAGCGACCTCACCGTTGACCTCGGGCTCCGCTACGACCGGCAGACCTTGACCGACGCGAAGAAGGACTTCGCGCCGCGCGTCGGCTTCGGCTGGCATCCGGGGGGTGATTCGCACCTGTCGATTCGCGGCGGCTACGGAATGTATTACACGCAGATTCAATCCAATTTAGTCGCCAGCTACCTGGTGAATGGGCTGGACGGATTGACAACCTACACCGCGACTCCGGGGCAACTTGGCTTCCCGACCTGCCTGACGGGATCATGCCTCCCGCTGTCGTTTGATCCGAAGACGCTGGCGGCTTCGCAATTGCCTGCGCGCGACATCACGATCCAGGCGGGCCGGCGGGACTTCTACAAGGCTCAGTTCGCGAAGTTCGGGCTGAACTTCGACCTCCTGCCGTTTTACCCCGACCAGCTCGTGAACCCACGCAGCCAGGTGATGTCCATCGGCGCTGAGCGCGAGGTTACGAGGGGCCTGTTCATCGGGTCCGACTATGTGCACCAACACTGGACGGACCTCGATCGCACGGTTGATTTGAACGCTCCGTCGCCCTTCGATCGTACGGCGCCCGGACAGGTTAGAACCGTGGCCGCGGCCAATGCCACCCGTCCAATCCTGCCGGTCAATGGCGGCGTGAGGCAGGTCAACGTGTTGATGAACCTCGGTGTCGCCGATTACGACGGATGGCAGACGCAGGTCAGCTACCGGGGCAACTCGCGTATTTATGCAGCGATCAGTTATACGCTGTCCAAGGCAACCAATACTACAGAGCCGGACGGCAACGGCATCAACCCGAACCAGAGCAACTTTCTGCGCCTTGGCGAGGCCGACGAGCGCGGACCGAGCCTGCTCGATCAGCGTCATCGCGCGGTCTTCACGTTCAGCTACCGGTTCCCGTACAACATCACGGCCGGCACCTTGACGCAGCTCGCGTCCTCGCGTCCGTTCAGTGCCACGACAGGCGTTGACAACAATGGTGACGGCGCTAACAACGACCGGCCCGTCGTTGACGGCAAAGTCATCAGCAAGTCGGCGTTTCGCGGCACCCCGACCTCCGACGTAGCGCTCTTCATCGAGGGTCGCATCAAGACGTCAGAACGCACGAACATCCTGCTGAGGTTGGAGGGCTTCAACGTCTTCAATCACGGGAACTACCTCGGCCGCGGACAGACGACGTACGGCGACACGGGCACGCCAAACCCGACGTTCGGTCAGCTCGTGAGCGTCGGCACGACGACGAATGCGATCCCGGCGTTCGCAAACATCGACCCGCCGCGGATGTTCCAGTTGCAAGTGCGGTTCATCTTCTGAGTGAAAAGCAGCCGAAATTCAAGGGCAGAACGGATTGAAGTGTGTTCCTGACCGTCGAAGGAATTTCCAAACGATTCGGATCCAACGCGGTCCTGAAGGATGTCAGCTTCTCAGTACTCGACGGCGAAGTGTTGGGGCTGATTGGTCCCAATGGCGCCGGAAAGACAACCCTCTTTGAATGTCTCGCAGGACTCTTGCCTGCGAATGGCGGAACCGTTCGTTTCAACGATCAAGCTCTGCCATTGGCGCGCCGCAAAGAGGCGCTGTTTTACATGCCCGACGGCATACTCCCGTGGGCTGATCAAACGGTGAAATGGGCGCTTCGTTTTTTTGAGAAGTTATATCGCAGCACGGAAGTCAAAGCGTCATCGCTGGCAGAACCGCTGAAGCTCGAACGATTGATGAAGTCGCGCATCGGCTCGCTTTCAAAGGGCGAGCGCAAGCGCGTTCTGCTCGCGCTTGGTCTGCTGACACCGCAGCCGTTGCTGATGCTCGATGAACCGTTCGACGGCCTGGACCTCCGACAAACGCGAGACGTGATGTCGCTGCTCAAGGGTCACGCGCGGCGCGGTCGCACGCTGATGCTTTCGATTCATCAACTCGTTGAGGCCGCTCGCGTCTGTGACCGATTGGTTTTGTTGAGCGAGGGAAAGGTAGCCGGAGAAGGAACCATCCCCGAATTGCAGGTGAGGGCTGGCCTGACCGAAGGCGGGCTCGAGGAGGTATTCCTTGCGCTCACCTAGATGGTTGCTACTCGCGAGCAAAGAGTGCCGCGAGTTGTCGGCGTCGCGCGCGTACTGGCTTCTGCTATTGATGATCGGCCCGCTGGTGGGACACAGCTTCATCATGGCGGTCGATCTTTATGCCGAAGCGAGCGGTATCGGCGGCGGACCTGCGGCGCTGTCTCAAGGCTTGACTCCATTGGACGGCATCCTCGTTCCGACTTTTGGAGCCTACGATCTGGCAGTGACGCTGCTCTTTCCATTCGTCGCGATTCGATTGATCGCGGCTGAGAAAGAAAGTGGAGCAATGAAGCTCCTGCTTCAATTTCCATCGCGTCTCGCCACAAGCGTAGCGATGAAGGCGCTGGTTCTGCTGCTCGGCTGGCTCGTTGCGTGGATTCCGGGACTCGTTGCAGTCGCACTCTGGAAGTCGTACGGCGGGCACTTGTATGCGCCGGAGACTTTGAACCTTTTGTTTGGACACCTGTTGCGCGTGGCATTGAGCGCGAGCGTCGCAGTTGCGGCAGCGTCGGTTGCCGAGAGCGCTGCGAGCGCTGCCATCGCGACTCTCGGATTCACGGTTGGCACATGGGCGCTGGACTTCATCGGCGCGGGCCGGGGTGGATGGGCGCAGGAGTTAGCGGCTTACACGCCGACCGCGGCGCTGCGCGTGTTCGAGCAAGGGCTGCTTCGGCTCAGCACGATGATCGTGATCGCGGCGTTGAGCATCGGGGGATTTGCGTTGGCAATCGTTTGGCTGCACACCGGCCGCAGTTGGCTCTATCGGTTGATAGCGACATCCGTAGTTGTCATCACACTCGCCGCGGCAGTGACCGCTGGCGCCGCGCTGCGGCCGAACTGGGACTTGAGTGAGAACCGGCGCAATTCTTTTCCGCAAGCGGATGAAGCTGCTCTGAAACAAATCAAGGAACCGCTGCGGGTAACCGTTTATCTGTCGGCGGAAGATCCGCGTCTGACGGATCTCGAGCGCAGCATATTGAGCAAGCTTCAACGGATTCTTCCGCGTGTCGAAGTTGACTATGCCGCAAGCAGCCGCACGGGTTTGTTTGAAGGCGCCGAAGAGCACTACGGTGAGGTCTGGTATGAGATGGGCGGGCGAAGAGTTATGAGCCGCTCAACGACCGAGCCAATAGTGCTCGAACAACTCTACGAACTTGCCGGGGTCAAGCAGCCCGATCGCCCCGAGCTCATGGAGGAGAGCGACTTTCCGGGCTATCCGCTGCCCGCTCGTCCGAAAGGCGCGCCGTGGATCTTCTACATGATTTTCCCGGTCGCAACGATCCTGGCCTTCTGGCTTATTAGAAAATGAGAGGAGCTAACCATGCTAACCATGCTAACCATGAAGTTCCGTTTCATTGTTGTCGCAGCATTGATCACTTTTTCGATTGCGGTTTCAGTCGGGGCGCAGCGAACCAAGAAATCCGGTGGCGGCGCAAAGAGCATCCACATCGATTTGTCGAAAGAGAAGGCGGGTGGCGAATCCGCGAAGTTTCTGTCGGTGGTCGGCAACTGGTCGATCGTTCAGGACGGCGACAAGAAGTGTCTTGCGGTTGACGGCCGGCAATGGATGCGAGGCCAGCCGGCTGGAGGGCTCGCCGAAAAAGCTCGCACCATCTACGGCTCGCGTCACGAAGAGTTCATCGACAACGTCAAGGCTTTCGCTTACTTCCCTTACGCCGTGGCGAAAGACGTAGACAACTTGACCGACGGCGAAATAAGCATTCGCTTCAAGCTGGTCTCCGGACAGCTCGATCAATGCGCGGGCATTCTTTTCAACTTAAAGCCCAACGGCGACTACCTCACGGTGCGATTTAATGGAAAAGAAGACAACCTGGTTCTTTGGACTTTCAATAAGGGCAAGCGAAGCTTCGTCAAGCGCGGGTCGGAGAACATGCCGCTCGCGATGAATCAATGGCACGCGATGAAGATTACAGTCAATGGACAGAAGCTTGAAGGTTACCTGAACGACAAGTTGCTCTTGCAGTACGACCTCGCGGAACCGGTGACTGGCAAGGTTGGGGTGTGGTCCAAAACGGACAGCGTTAGTTACTTCGACGACTACACGGTAGTTCCGGCTTCGAAATAGAGTCTGCATTACATCAGCTCTCGAAAGTCGAGTCAGAAGCCGATATTGCTTTGTAGATCTCTCCCCTGGCAGCCCGATTTGGTGCGCTGACATCAGGTCGGGTCGCCAACGCGCGAAGTATTGTACCGAATTTTACCTCGCAGCAACGATCAGAGGTTTGTCTGATCGCCAAGGAGATCTGCCAATGACATCCACAAGATCGAGTTCGTCGATGCGTGTGATACCGTTTGCTTGTCTTTTTCTCGTACTCCTAGCGCAACTCTCCCTCGCGCAAAGCCCAGCAGGCGCGCTCGTTGGAACAGTGACCGACACCACGGGTGCTCGCGTAGGCGGGGCAACAATTTCTGCCGAATTTCTGGCAACGCATATTAAGCGTTCCGCCACGAGTAACTCACTCGGAGAGTTTAGGCTCGAATCTCTTCAGCCCGGTAATTATCGAGTTACAGTAGCTGCTTCAGGGTTTGCGCCATTCACGTCCGACTTGAAGATCGAAGTCAGCTCAGCGCCTACCCTTTTGGTTGTCTTAAAGCCAGGAGCTATTCAAGAAACCGTTAAGGTCCAGGGCGCTCCGACCTCTCTCACCTCACAACCGATCGAGACGACCAGCAACGTTGAAAAGACAACCATTTCAACAAGAGACCTGACCTCGCTTCCGCTCGCGCACCGGAGCTTTGCCAATATCGCGTACCTGGCGCCGATGACTGAGCCGGTCGAACCATCAGACCCAACTAAGGCTCGCATTACAGCGGTCGCTTTCGGGGGCAGCTCGGGTTTGAACGTGGACCTCTCAGTCGACGGTGGTGATAATAACGATGATTACATTGGCGGGTTCTTGCAAAACTATTCACCCGACGCGATGCAAGAGTTCGTTGTACGTACTGCCCAATTCGACGCTGACACCTCACGCACCAACGGCGGGTCTGTAATCATCAGCACAAGGCATGGCGGCGACGATTGGCATGGAGACATCGGTTTGTATTTTCGCGAGAGTGCGTTGAACGCCCGCAACAAACTCGATAATCCCGAGCCAAATCCCAAACAGCCCTTCTCGCGCGATAACGTAACTGGCACGATTGGCGGACCGATAAAGAAAGGCAAGCTATGGTTCTTTTCATCGTTGGAGTACGTGCATGAAAACTCGAGCATCGGGTACAGCGCAAATAGCCTCGCTGAGTTCCATGCCTTGTCACAATTGGCGGCCAGAGGTCTAATTCCGGGAGTCACGTCAATTGACGTACCAACCTCGGTCGAGACCCCTTTCAGGGATACGCTTTTCTTTACGAGGGTAGATTGGTCTCAGTCGTCTCGATCACAATGGTTCTTCCGAGGGTCCTTCGATAGGTATCATGCGAGCAACGACCTGGTGCAACAGAGTACACTCCCATCTACGGGGGCGTTCACGCGTTCCAACTACTACAGCTTTCTAATCAATAACCAGATGCAACTGTCGACGAACTGGTTAGGCACTTTTGTATTTCAAGGAAGCTGGTTTCACAACACTAAGAATCGCAATTCGAATCTTGGCCTCGCCCTGGCGTTCCCGTTTAGCAGTACCACCCTCACAATATCGGGACTCGAAACTTTCGGCGATAACCAGTTCATAACTGGCATTACTGCATTCCCAATTGTTCGCGATCAGCAGAAGTATCAGTTTCGTTACGACGTGGTTAAGTCAGGTGGAACGCATTCACCCAAGTTCGGTGTCAACTTCATCCACGAGCCTGTCCTGAGCGGAAAACTGGCGGATAACGCAGAGCTACTCGTGACGTTCCCGGACGACCCGAGTTTCTATGTGGCGAATCCCTCACAATTTTCTTCCGATTTCACGGACGGAAGCATGCCGGTCGGTGCGGGCAATGGGGAGTTTTCGCAAAGCGTCCGCAGGCTGGGATTGTATGCGCAGGACTCGTGGCGGCTAGGTCCGAACTTCACGGTGAACTACGGACTGCGTTACGATACGACGTTCGGTCTCTTCCGTGCGGAAGGGAACAATCAAGATAAGAACCCGGCCGTAATTACTTTGAATGCTCTCGGTATTCCGCTGTCTCCGGGCATCCCGCACGACTACCGGAAAGCCTTTGCGCCGCGACTCGGTATAGCATATTCGCCAGGAAGATCGGGGAAGACGGTCATCCGAGCAGGTGTTGGACTCTACTTCAACGACTTGACTCAGAATGGATGGGTGGACGCGTTTCGAGCAGTGAATGGGCCTTTCAGCGGCTTGCTGGGCCCAACAGACCAGGGCGCGGTCATAGATCCTCAATATCATTCGCCCTATGATTTGCAGGCTAGTTTCGGTGTGGAACACGCCTTCAGCGATACCTGGAGATTGATTGTTCACTACGAGCATCACCAGGGCGTCCACCAATTCCGGCGTTACGAATATGTAAGCGGCATCACGCTCCCGGCCGATGCGCCTAACATATCACTCTTCAGAACAGACAATCGCTCACGCTACGACGGCGTCTCATTCCTGATTCAACACCGATTCTCCAAGCGCTTCGAGCTCTCAGCGCACTATACGCTGGCGAACGCTACAACGTGGGGAGCGACGGTCGGCGAGTTGTTCGACTATGTGAACGGCGTGAGCGATGTCCGGAATGCGTTTGGCCCCGGTGATCACGGGCCATCCGGCGAAGATGTCCGGCATCGGTTTGTGATCGCAGGCACTTTGGATCTGGGTTACGGATTTCAAATCTCGACCCTTTCGCAGTTCGAAAGCGCGCGCCCGTTCACGATATCAACTCCTGAAGACATAAACGGCGACGGGGTGGGAAATGACCGTGCGGTCGTTAATGGAGTGCAAACCAAGCTTGATCAGTTTCGCGGTACGCCTTTCGCCCAGGTGGACTTGCGCGTAAGCCGCGAATTTCGCGTTCGAGAGCATCTGTCCTTCAGACCTTTTGTGGAGTTCTTCAATCTCTTCAATAGAACGAATCCAGGAAACAACTTCATCCCGGACTTGGGCGCATTACCCGTTCCCGCAAGCGAGCTTGGCAATGCGACCGATCTCTGTTTGAACGCGGATTGCACAAAGACGAGACCTATCACCAGTCTGAAGGATCTAAGAATTCCCGCCGGCGCCTTAGGAGACTTCTTCGGCCCTGGCACGACAGTGGGAATTCCATTCGCCGCTCAGTTCGGTGTGCGGATTACTTTTTAGCACGTACGCAAATCATCAGCGCACGACCCGTAAAGATTGAGGAGGACAACAGGATCGTTTTCAGGCTACTTGGGTTCGTACTTCAGGACCATTCCGCCTAAACCGACCGCCCAACCGGTGCGATTGTTTACAAACACGAGATTCATCAGCCGCGCGGGAACCGGCGCGCCGACATCGATCCAGCTCTCTCCGGCGTCGGGCGTGTAGAGGATCGCACCTTCATCGCCGATGGCCCAGCCGTGATTTTTGTCCGTGAAGCAGATGTCGTGCATCTTGTACTCGTCTTTGATCTCGTACATCTTTCGCCAGGTGCGCCCGCTGTCGGTCGTCTTAGCGATGCGCCCGCTGCGCCCGACTACCCATCCGTCGTTTTGAGTCGTGAAGAACATCGACAGGAACACATCTTCAGGAAGCTTAGTCTGAACCTTTGTCCAGTTGAGTCCGCCATCGCTGGTTCTATAAAAGCTCGCGCCCATCGTGCTCACCCACGCGTGCTCCGAGTCGAGAAAGAATGCGGCTGACGCGTTCTGGTCGAACGGATATTTGATCTCGTTCCAGTTCTGACCGCCGTCGATAGTGGTGAGAAAGATCCCGGGCTGTTCCGCGTATTCGTCTTTGCGTCCACCTCCCCAGGCCCATCCGTGAGAGCTGTCGATGAAATGAATCTGATCGATCTGCTCGGGCTGTTCGATCTCAGGTTCGCGTTTGTTGCCTGGCAGTTTGAGCTTGATCTTGCCGGCTTTCCGCTGAAGCGCCCAGCTCGCGCCGCCGTCGGTAGTGTGCAGTATGTCTCGATCGATAGTCAGCGCCCAGCCCTTGTTGGGATCTACAAACCAAACCGAGCGAATCTTGTTTTTGAACTGATCGGGCATCGCGTGCCAGGTTTGTCCGCCGTCGGTGGTCTTCAAAACTTCGAAGCCCTGGTTCGCTTGCAGCGGATCTTCGGTCTTTTCTCCCGGCTTCCTGGGCTTGGTCTTTTTGTTGGCATTGTCATTTTGCTCCTCGACGCCCCGCCCGCTTACACCATTGATCCAGCCAACATTCTCGTCGACGAAGTTCGCGCTGAAGAATGAGTCGCCGGTCCCGGTATCTTGAGTCACCCAAACGCCCGGCGCTTTCGCGCTCGAGCAAGCCGCGCCGGCAAAAGTTGCGGCGATGACGAAACAGACGAGTATTCGCGATGTCTTCATTCGAGCCCTCTTAAGATCCTTTCCGATTTAAGATCTTGTCCGACAGACGCTGGATCATCTGAATTCTATCATCGCGGCTTTGGTAGGAAAACCGTGGCTCTTCGGATAGGCGCTGACTTCATTAAGTCGCAGGGCGCAGAGCGCGGGGTGGATATCTATTGAATCACTTTCAACTTGACTGTGTTGGATCGTCCGCCGTCCGGGTGTCGCGCATTAAAGCGCCTACCGGTAGAAGTCTATTCCGCAATGTCTAACCAATTCCTGGATCGTGCGAACGTGATTTTATACTTGTCGAAGAATCCTCTTTGTCCCAGGATACCCGCACGTATTCCCCTTGATTCTGTGAAACCCGCCTCAACGTCCACACCACTCAGGCCACGAACAATCAGCCGCACCGAATGAATGTAAGCCACTATGGGAGTCTCCGCTATTCCGCCTATTTGTTCTTTCTTGCCGCTTTCCAGGTCGATGCCGATTAGCTCACCTATCTTTGCAGGAAAGAGGCAAAGATCAGCTCCAGAATCGACGAGGCACATAAGGTCCTGGAATTTGTCGCCGTGGAGGATTCTTATCGGAATATAAGGGCGCCGAGCCGACGGCTTGCCCGGCTCCCGACTGGGGATTTCAAGATAATCAAACTTCATTCCTAGGGGACGTACAGTTGATCAAAAGCGGGAACCTGAAATAGTGTCGTCTCGCTGTAGCCTTTGCGCTCTGCATCAGATCGTGCTTCCAATGGATCAGCGCCACTACCGACAATTCTGCTCTCGGACTCCAAGATCGCCACCCACATATCTTCATAGTCTCTGAACTGCTCGGTCAATGTGAGTCCATTTTCCATGTTCGATCAACTCCAGTTGGCTACCAGTATACAAAAGCCGCTCCTGGCACAGCAACATTATCAATGCATATCGCGCAATCACTCATTGAACAACCTTCAACTTCACCGTATTCGATCGTCCGCCGTCCGGGTGCCTCGCTTGAAGCGTCAGCACCCCCGGTTGCGCTGTCATCTCGGCAGGTATTCGCGCGGTGAATGAACTCTCGCTGACGAAGGTCGTGCTCAGTGCGGTGTCATTTGCGAACAGGACCACGCCCGGCTTGAACGCGACGCCGCCGACCGTAAGCTCGAATGCTCCGATGCCCGCTTTTATTTTCCCGCGCGATAGTCTTGTGATGAGCGGGCCGTTCTCGACCGTCAGCGTTAGCGCGTTCGACTGATTGCCATCGGCATTGACGACCAACAACGGAAGATCGGCTGCCCTTGTGAAGAACGTACTCGGCACTACGGCGACGAGTGTGGTTGAGGATACAAACGTCGTGTTCACCGAAGCGCCTTGCACAAGAACCCCGGCGCCGCGTTGAAAGCGTTCGCCGGTAATCGAGACTTCAAGATTATCGGCGCCGGTGCCGGTAGTCTGCGGCGTAATCTTTGTGATCTTCGGCGGATCGTCGACGATCAACAGCCGCGCAATGCTCGAGAGTTCGCCTCTTGGGTTCCTGACTCTTACGTCAGCCCCTCCTCCCTCTGCAACCAGGCCCGCAGGCACCGTTGCCTCGAGTTGTGTGTCAGAGCGAAAAACAGTTTCCAAAGCGGTGTTCCCGATCAGTACAACTGCTCCCGGGAGGAAGTTCGTTCCTGAAACACTAAGCGTAAACTGTGCCGCGCCAACTCGAACTGTTCCGGGCGAGATCGCGCGAATCGATGGCTTGATCGTGAACGTCTGGCCTGCCGCCTTGGTCCCGGGCGAAAACAACCGGCTCGAGTCTGCTGCTACAATCGTGTGAAGCGTGAAGGTTGCGCCATCGCCATCCGGATCGCGGTTGAGAGACTGACCGGCTCCACCTTCTCCAGGCCCGAACTTGATCTCTTGCACGACGTGCCCCTGCGCGTCCTGGAGACTGATCGTATCTCCACCGTTGTTGAGCGAGAGCCCTCCTGTGGACGCGCGGAATACCAGATGATTCTCCGCCGCGTTGCCAAAGGAACCGGTGGGAGTTCCGCCGCCGAAGACGACTGCTACTTCAAACGCCGGGATGATCGTGCCCGCAGCGAACACGTGTCTGACCGCGTCGGCGTCAAACAGCTTGTAGCCTGAGATGTCGATTGGATCCGCTGACCGATTCAGTATCTCGACAAACTCATCCTGCGATGAGCTGCGCGTCCCATCGCCGTTGGCGTCGCCTTCGGGACCCGCGGGAGGATCGGCAAGATACTCGTTGATCACTAGCGGATCTTTGATGAACACCTTCAGAGTCGCAACGTTTGACGTTCCCGTGTCGGGATTCACGACCGCCATCTTCAAATTGTTCGGGGCCTGAATAAGCGCGGCGGGCACTCTCGCCTGAAGCCGCTGGCTGTTGATGACAGTCGTATCCAGAATCTCGCCTTGCAACCCTTCGATGACCAGCACAACTGCTCCCGGCTGGAATTTCTCCCCGGTAATCGTCACTGTCAGATCGCCGGCTCCGGCGATAACGCTCGGCGGATCAAGCGACCCGATGAGTGGCGGATCGGGAAGGACTTCAAAGATCACCTGGTTCGAGGGCGACTCGCCGAGGTTTTGAACTGAAACAGCATGAACGCCGATCGCGGAGATCAGCGACGCCGGCACATCGGCTCCCAGTTGAGTCGGCGACGCGAAATGGGTCACGAGTGGAGTTTGATCAAAGAACACCACGGCGCCGCTCTTGAAATTGGAGC
>JADGNW010000120.1 GCA_017883315.1 Blastocatellia bacterium
ACCTCCGTCACCAACATGGTGTAGTCAGTAAAGACGAACTTCTTCTGCTCGGTCAGTTGGGAAGTTCGATCCGTCACGACGGCGGTGACGACCGCGTCGGCTTCGCACATAAGATTTTTGATAAAGTCCGGGAAACTCAGTCTGGGAACATCTGGGCTGGTGATCTCCAGGGGAGGCTCAATATATGCTCCACTCGGCTGTCCATCAACGAAGTCATCAAGCCTGCGACCAGACTTATACGGATCCTCCCGCTCAATAAGCCTGCTATGCGCCCTTTGTTTCTCACTCATCACCCCTACCTGAATCGGGGTCGCGTCGCTCTTCTGACCAGATGACGTTTGCACCTGAGTCTGTGCCGCATTAGACGGGATCAACCACGCAATGGCGGCAATTACTAGCAGAAGCACTAGCCATATTGTTACAAGTTTCATGTTCCTAGGACCTCCTGTCCCACATTCGGAAGAACCGTGAGCGCCGTCTTTGATGGTGCGCCACTATGATCAGTGAGGTAGTATGCGCGGGTTCACTGCACGCATCTTGAAAGACACCCAGATAATAGAAGGAAACCGCTCTGCCCGTCAAGCGCAACGTAATGTAACTCTCCGAGCGGAGCAGGAGGGCGGGCCGCAGATTGCAATCTAATCGCGGAACGTTTCTAGGGCTGCGCAGATTGGCCTTGGGTTTACGGTAAGAAGGAAAAAGACCGCGTTCTCAGCGGGATTCGAAGGCGCACGAGACTACCGATTCCCCACGTTGTACCACTACATAGTGATGGCAACCGATACGGATTTGACTTGGACGCAGATTGACAGCCTAGTGAGTTAGTCTCTCGATCGCTTCCAACGAGTTCAAAAGCGCTCTTCCAACCGGCTCCAGAATTTCTGGTCCCGTCATCTCGGGGCTATCCGCGGGCGTGTGATGAAAGCGGTGGCCGGCCGCGATTCCAAATGTTCGATATCCCGCTTTGATCATGAATTCAAACTCGCCCACTGCGCGGCCGGTCGCCTGAGTCAATCCCGGAAGACCCGCGAACGTCGTCGTGAGCAGCGGAGCAAGATCGGGGCTCGTCATCAGGTAGCGCCTTGAATCTGGCTCCTGGAGCCGCTTCCAGCCCATCGCTGTTTCTTCCCACGAGTACGCCGCGATGCCCGCTCCAAGGTGCAGCCAGCACAGCACTCGGCCCGGCGGCGGTGCAAGGTCCTTCTGAAAAGCTCTCATCCCGAGTCCGCCAAGCTCGTGGCCAGACGTCGACACAAACAAGAAACTCGATCCGGAAGGACGGCGGCTTGCCCATCGCGCGAGTCCGAGAAACAGCGCGATGCCGGGACCTCGCTCGGCCGCGCAGCGAAACCATCCGCTCTGCGGAGTCGACACCACGATCAAGTCTTTCCCGCGATCGAGTCTTGCGATGACGTTTCGAGCTCGGGCCTCATGGTCATCATTGCCGTCGAGCAGCAGCGAAGCTTTCTCGCCGGAACCCGCCGCTGCCATCAGCACCGATTCATCGCGCTCTCCCGCAAGCACAACAGGGATGGGCCAGGGTTCTGCGCCAGCCGGGGAGTTCAACGCGATGATCTCTTTGGTTGCGCCTTCTGTGATGGCGACCACTGCTGAAGCGCCTGCCTTCGCTGCGGAAGCGATGACTTCGACGTGGCCCGAGCCTTCGGACACCGCCGCGCGAGCGTCGAACGGAAATCTCACAACAGCGATCTTGCCTTGCAGTGATCGTGGCCCGGCGCTCTTGTCATGCACGGCGAGCGCGGCGGTGATCGGACTCGAACCTGTCGAGCGCGGGAACCAAAGCGGAAAACACCTGATCGGTTTGCCACCAATCGAAAAACGACTCTGACGAAGAAAGAATTGCCGCAACCCAAAAGTTTGAAACGTAGCTTGCAGCCCGGCCGCGCGAAGCTCACCGGCAAGCCACTGCGAGGTTCGCAGGTCGGCGTCGCTTGCGGTGCGATGCTCGCCGAGGTTGTAATACGCGATCACATCTTCATAGAGCTTCGCTCCCGAAAGCGGCCCAGCGTCGGCGACGCGCACACTCTTGACGTCGCGCGTCTTTCTGACCGCTCGCTTCCTTCGCGAGAGCCGCCGCGAGTGCTTACGCCTGGCAGCGCTCATCACGCTATCGCCAAGTAAAAAGGCGCTGACAAAACTGCCAGCGCCTCGCAATAGATCACGTCGCGTTATTCTCATCGCAGTTTGCTCCGCGCGAGATTCACTGCCTCTTTAGCTTGCTTGTATCGACCGTCACCGGCAGCGGGTTTCCGTCTTGCCGAAGCTTATACAGCAAATCATTCTCAACAGCTTTCTTCGCCGCTTTGATATCAATGTTGAACAAGCGGGCCGCATTATGGGTGAGGATCTTTTCCTTCACCTCCGGAGTGAGCTGCGGATACTTGTTCTTCTCGATCATGTCGTCCGGAATCGTGAACGCCTGGAAGCCCTGAATCTGCCAATGCGGCGACCCGAAAATCGGACTGTCAGTTCCCCAGAGGATGTGATCGGCACCCAAGCCGTCGAGTAGTCTTCCTATCAATTGCGCAAACCTCTGCGGATCATTCAGCATCACCTGCGCAAGCGCCCCCAGCTCGGCGTAGATGTTTTTGACCTTTGCCTTCTTCGCTTGTTCCGCCAGCTCTGCGTCGTACGGATACGCGCTGTGGAACGCGATGAAGTTCAGGTCAGGAAAGTCAGCCGCCGCTCGAGTCATATCGATCGGGTGACAATACTGCTCGATGAACGCGCCGGGGATTCCTTTGTGAACGCAGACGTTCTTCACGCCGTGCTTTCGAAGCACTTCGTAGAGCGGATACGTGTTCTTCTCGTCGTCCATGTGCCAGCCGCGCGCGTCCATACCGGGCGGATAAAGCTTCAACCCATCGATCTTCAATGTCTCGCACTGGTAGATCAGCGATTCAACGGCCGACTGTCCGTCAGGCGGATCGACACATCCGAGCACGCGAACGCGAGCAGGAGCCATCGAGCGAATCATCGCAGCTTCGCGAGGCGGGAACAGATCGACGCCATCATAAGCGGCCTTCATTCCAAAGCTATTCAGAAACGCGATGTCAGTCTCACTCTTCAAAAACAACTCATCGAAGAAAGTGACTCTGCCCATGTCGGAGATCGGCACCTGATGACCGACGTATGTCGATCGATAGCCAGCCAGTCCCTTCAAAAACGCTTCGCCAGCCGCGTTCATCTTTGCGACGCCGCCCGCGCGCCACCAGACGTGAGTTTGAAGATCGATCAACAACGGCGGATGAACCGTCGCGTCGTGATCGGCGATACGCTCGATGGTTGTCGGATCAAGAAAGTTCTCGTGTGCCGGCGTAAGCGCGCCGGCGCTCCGCTTGAGTAAGGTCAGCCCCGCAGCGCCTGCCGCAGTGAGCTTCAGCATCTCGCGTCGCGATAGCCTGGTCGATACTTTTGAGTCTGGCATTAGGTCTCCTGAAAAAAGTTTGAGAGCAACAGCGCCGGTGAAGGTACCACACGCTGGCATCTTTTCGCGAGACGGGCTATCGCAAAGAAGCAGAGCCGCAATAGCGCAAAGTCAACTAAGGCTTCCTTTCTGCCGCGCGCTTCATCGGCTCGAGCTGCCGTCTCAACGCCTCGGCTTCAGGGTCAACCGGCGGAGGGTTCAACACGCGAGCAAGGAACTGCAACGCTTCAGTCGTTCGTGGTCGAATCGTTCGCCCGACGTGATCGGCGCCGCGCACCAGATGATACTCATGCGCGATCTTGTAGTCCCAAAGCACCCGATGCATGAACTCAGTCCCTTCGTTGATGTTGAAAGCGTCCTGATCACCAACGTCGATGTAAATCTCCAATCCTGACGCGCGAATCTTGTCGGCGTTCGCGACACAAATCGAAGCCGGATTGTTTGCTTCCCAGTAAGCGCCGTCAAATGGCTTGCCGAAGATCGTCTCCATCAGCGCGTCGCCGCGATAAAACCGATTGCGCGGCTTTACGTCTTTCCACTTGAGCGCGGGATCGATGCCCGGCTCGAGCGCCGCGAGCGCTTCGAACCTATCGGGGTACTTGAACGCAAGCCTCAACGAGCCGAGCCCTCCCATCGAAATCCCAAACAACAAAGTTCCCTTTCTTCCCTGAGCGACTTTATATTTCTGTCTCAAGTGTTCGAGAAACGGACCGACAATAAATGACTCCCACTTCTGCGAGCCGTCCTTGTAATCCATGTAGAACGATCGCGAGGCGCTTGGTGTCACGATCACCATCTTCGGCAACGCGCCCGACTTCCACAGGTCGTCGATGGTCGCGCGCATTCTCGTAAGGAAGCTACGATCACCACCGCCTCCGTGAAGAAACAGCAGCAGCGGGAGCGGCTCCTTCGCTGTCTCGTATCCATCCGGCAGCAGCACGTTGAACTCGACGGGAGACGGCACGAGCTTAGTGTCGATCTTGCTCTCGACCAACTGACTCGCATTGGCGATCAGCGACGAAGCGATTCCTACGACGATAAAGATGATCGCGCTAAAAATCTTTCGACTCATAACCATTTCCTCTTTTCACTCCAATTTCAAACCAGCCGAACAACCATCAAAGTCATGTCGCCGTGCTGCTTAGCTCCGTTGAATGACCGCGCAGATTATTGGGGTCTTTCACACCTTTTGCTGCTTCCATTTTCCTCTTCGAAACACGAGCACCGAGACGACTGCGAGCATCGACTCGGCTATCGTGATCGCAACGAAAATCCCCTTTGCGCCGAACCCAAGCGGAATCGCCAGAGTGTAAGCCAGCGGAATCTGAAACAGCCAATAGCAACAAAGGTTGATCAACGTGGGCGTGGTTGTGTCTCCAGCTCCGTTGAACGATTGCACCATCACCATCCCGTAAGCGTAGAAGATGTATCCGTAGCTGATGAACCTCAAGCACGCTACGCCAAACGGCACGACCGCCGGATCGGTAGTGAATATTCCGATCAGCCGCTCTGCAAACGTAACGAAGATGATCGCGACAAGTCCCAGGAAACACATGTTCGCAAAGCTGGTGACCCACACCGATCGCTCGGCGCGAGCCGGTTTCCCTGCTCCGAGGTTCTGACCCACTAGCGTCGCCGCCGCGTTGCTCATTCCCCACGACGGAAGAATCGCAAAAATGATGATCCGCAGCGCGATCGTGTAGCCCGCAAGCGCCGAATCGCCGAACATCGCTACCATTCGCATGAGCCCGACCCAGCTCGCGGTGGCGACAAGAAACTGAAACATCCCACCGAGCGAGATGCGCATCATTCTCAGCATCACTTCGACGTTCACTCGTGCTTGTTTCCAACTGACCTTGACGCGCCCTCTTCCGCCGAACAAGAACCAGAGCTGAAACAGGACTCCGGTGCCGCGCCCGATCGTGGTTGCGATAGCCGAGCCGGTCACGCCGAGCTTCGGAAACGGACCGAGCCCAAAGATCAAGCACGGGTCGAGAACGATGTTGATGGCATTCGCTATCCACAGCACACGCATCGCAATCGAAGCATCGCCCGCTCCTCGAAACACGGCGTTGATCAAAAACAAAAGCATGATCACGGCGTTTCCGCCGAGAATCACTCGCGCATAACCGCTGCCTAATTCTGTAACAGCGTCGGACGCGCCCATCAGCTTGAACATCTGAGGCGCAAAGGTAATTGCGATCACCGCAACCGGAATCGACGCGAGTACGCCGAGGATGATCGATTGAACCGCGGCTATTGAAGCGCCGTCGTGGTCTTTCTCACCTATGCGCCGCGCGACAGTCGCAGTGGTAGCCATGCTCAAGCCCAGTGCTACGGCGAACACCATCGTCAGCAGCGATTCGGTTATGCCGACCGTCGCCGCGGCCGTGGCGCCGAGACGTGCGACCCAAAATACATTGATGATGCCGAACAGCGACTCCATCATCATCTCGAGCACCATCGGCACGGCGAGAAGAAAGATCGCTCGCCCGATCGAGCCTTCGGTGAAGTCCTGCTTCGAGCCGACGACTGCCTCGCGAAGGAATCGCGCCCAGCGGATCAGCTTTGAATCAACTTCGTGTCGGGATTTGACATCAATTGATTCTGTCTTTCTAGCGTCCATGCATTAGCCTTCGAATTGTCGGTTGAGAACTGTGACTGAGAACGATAGGACGCACGCGCAAGCTCAGCCGCGTTTCAAGCGGTTCGCCGCTCGGTCGTTCCACTCGCCGCCGCGAAGCATCTGCCGCGAGGCGGCGGTGCGGGCCAGGTTGGACTCAAAAGATTTTCATGTTGGGAAACTTAATAGCATCCGGCTGAGGCGCTCGTCAATACGATTGGAAAAGAACCGTGGGTGTCGAAAAACGTCCGAGGTATTCTACGACGCTTTCAGTTGAATGTCCGCAAAGCATCCGCCGTTATTCGACACGTGACGCGAATATCGGATCAACCTTGAACTTACCCGTGCACGTGGCACGAAATAGGCTTCCAGAGCCACTTGTAGAGGCTCTGCCCACAATAGAAAGATAGCATGAAGCCGCTCAGAACCGCGCCAGCTTGCCTGGGTTCTGCAGTGTGATCCAGAAGTTGAGGCCGTCACTGCAAGCTCCGATCGGCATACCTGGAGCGGTGCCAACCGAGCCGAGAGGACTCAGGTCCGACGCCTTCCACAGCGAGACGCTGTTCCCGCTGCTGTTCGTGACCAGTATGCGCTCGCCATCAAACGCCGCGGTAGGAGGGTTGTTCAACCCGTTGCCCGTCAGCGTAGCGAGGACTGCCCCCGTCGATGCGCGAACCACCGTTACTGTGCTTGAGAAATAGTTCGGCACCCAGATGTTCGTGCCGTCGAATACTGGAAACTCCGGGCCGTCGCCCACAGTCACCGTTTGGATGATGGCGCCGTTTGAGTCCAGCTTGAATAGCTTGCCAGCTCCCTGATCTGTGACCCACATGTTGGCGCCGTCATACAGAATCCCAACCGGCGCAGTGAACCCCGCCGTCACGGTAGTCACGTTTAACGGGTTGAGAGTCACGATGGAAACAGACCCTCCGTCAAAGTTCGCTGTCCAGATTCGCGCTCCGTCGAACGCTATTCCTATAGGACTATTCCCGAGAGCGCTGGTCAGCGTCGTGACCGCACCCATTGTTTGAGTTGGATCGATTTGGTAGAGCTTTCCGGGGGTTGTCTCCCCAGTCACGAATATCAGCCCCTTTGCTGCCACCACGCCATAGGCTCCAACAGCGCCGGTCCACGTTTCCAGCAGTTTCCCGTCACTCGCTCGCACGCGCGAGACTGTGCCGCTACCGTTATTAGCCACCCACAGGTCTGCCCCGTCTGATTCAACTAAACGTGGGTTGGTTCCCACCGTGGTCAACCCGAGGCCATCGGCAGACGTCGGAGTCCAGAATTGCTTGAGCGCCGCCCGCCTGCTCCCCCGTTTCAGCGACTGATCCATCGTGCGAGTGACGAACGCCGCCATCTGCTCTCGCGGCACTGGATCACTAGGATTGTAGGTTGTCGGAGATGTGCCGTTGGTCAGCGCTGAAAAGTATGCTTCGGCTATTGAGCAGAAGAAGACATTGCCTGAAGGCACGTCCGTGAACGGAAGCGTAATGCTTGCACCTCCGCACGTGCCCGTGTCTGCTCGCATGTAGGTTGATGCTGCGGTGATTATCACCATGGCTGCTATGAGTATCATTGTTCTGTTGCGTATGCTGGTATTCATCTTGATTCTCCTTCCTTCTAAGTGATTCTTGATGCGAGCCCGGCAGCATCTGCCTTTTAGCATCTGAGTGGGCTTCGGCGTGGCAAAAGGATGATGTTTTCAGATAGCCCGCACTTGGTCGCGCTTAGTTTAGGTGTTCTCTATTGAGAAAGCTGTGACGGCTGTCACTGCCTAAGGTGTGGTCTCTATCAAAGTGGGTCTATACGGGCTCGGCAGACTTCAACGCACGGTGTTAGGATACCGGTCTATGGCGATAGACGTGATAGTCGTCGGAGGCGGGGTGATCGGATGCTCGATCGCCTGGAGACTCGCGCAATCGGGCTTGAAGGTCACGGTCTTCGAGCGCGGGCGAGTAGGCTGCGAAGCATCGCGTGCGGCCGCGGGAATGCTCTCGCCTCAGGGTGAGGCTCAAGGCCCTGGACCATTCTTTGAATTCTGCCTGCGCAGCCGCGCGATGTATCGAAGCTTTGCCGAAGAATTAACTGAAGCGTCGGGGATCGATGTCGAGTACAAGGACGACGGAACTTTGTTTGTCGTCGTCGAGGGCGAAGACGAAGAGGCGAAAACAAAATGGGCTTCGTGGCAGCTTGAGGCGGGGCTCCCACTGGAGCACGTGTCAGCGGATGATCTTCGGAAGTTGGAGCCTGCTGTCACAGAACTGGCCACCAGAGCCATTTTCCTTCCCGAAGAGCATCAGGTTGAGAATCGCCGCTTGATGGACGCCCTCGAAGTAGCGATAAAGCGAACGGGTGTTGAGCTGATCGAAGGCGCTGACGTTTCGGCACTCACATTCGAGCCCGGCAGAGTAACCGGCGTCGTGTCGGCCGGCAAGCGCTTTGACGCGGGCGTTGTGATCGTAGCGGCAGGAACGTGGTCGAGTCAGTTGCTCGAACCACTCGGACTGAATGTGAAAGTCATTCCAGCTCGCGGGCAGATGATTGCGGTGCGGCGCAACGGGTGTCCAATAAAGCGGGTGCTTCACTCGAGCAAGGTCTACATCGTCCCCCGTAATGACGGCCGCATCTTGATCGGGGCGACAGTCGAGTACGCGGGCTTCAACAAAGCGGTGACCGCGGGCGCGATCAACCAACTGTTAAACGCTGCCGTCGAACTCGTCCCTTCGATTGAAGACTTCGAAGTGGAGGAGATATGGTGCGGGCTCAGGCCTGATACGATCGACCATCTTCCGATCATAGGAGCAACCGGCGTCGCAACCGGCGTCGACAATCTGGTGCTCGCGACCGGACACTTCAGAAATGGCATACTACTCGCGCCGATCACCGCCAAATTCGTGGCAGAGCTTACAAACAGCAACCGTCAGCCAGATGCGTTGAGGCCTTTCGGGATCGAGAGATTTGAAAATAACCTCCCCGAACCAACGCCCGCGGCCTACGGCTTCTTTCGGTAAGACCAGCCACCGTTTTCGTAAGTCATTACGGCTTGTAGACTTCAATCTCGTACCAGGCAATCCACGTAGGGCTTGACGTTGTGAGTACCCTCACATAACGAACATTGGTGATTACCGGGGAGAAGGCGTGTTCCAGCCACTGGTGTTCCTGACTAACTTGGTTGAATGTATAGGCTAGCGTCGTTGGTTGCGGCGTTAACCCCATATAGATCTGTTGGGTAGTGTTACCGGTTATGTCCTGGGTTGCGTTAAGTCTGATCCTTGATACGGAGTAATTCTGCCCCAGATCGATCTCAATCCACTGCGGAGCATACCCGCCGGAGTTCCAGTCGGTATTGATGTTTCCGTCTATCGCGGAACCAGGGGTCTCGCCACCGTAGGTACCGGACGCGGTTGCTGATACTGCATTGATCTTGGTCTCGGATGATGACGGCACTCCGTAAAGTTCGATTTCGAACCAGGCTATCCAGGTAGGGCTTGAGGTTGTCAGCACCCTCACATAGCGAACACTAGTGATTGCAGGAGAGAAAGTGTGTTCCAGCCACTGGTGGTTCTGACTAATCTGGTTGAAGGTATATACGAGCGTCGTCGGTTGCGGCTGCGCGCCCATATATATCTGTTGGCTGGTGTTGCCGGTTATGTCCTGGGTTGCGTTGAGTTTGATTCTTGACACGGCGTAGGTCTGCCCCAGGTCGATCTCAATCCACTGCGGAGCATACCCGCCGGAGTTCCAGTCGGTATTGATGTTTCCGTCTATCGCGGAACCAGGCGTCTCGCCACCGTAGGTACCGGACGCGGTTGCTGATACTGCATTGATCTTTGGGTCTTCAGTACTGGTCTGCGTTACTGTGAACGTGAATCCCGCTACATTCAAAGTGCCCGTACGCTGGCCGCCGCTGGTGTTGGGGGTTACCGTATAGAGCGCCGAGGCGCTGCCCTGACCGCCGCTGCCGCCTGTTATTACGATCCACGACACGTTGGCGGACGCCAGCCAGTTACAAGTCCCCCCGGGGGTCGTAATATTTATTGTCCCGGGGCCTCCAGCCGAACCGAAGGTCTGGCTCGAAGGGCTAATGAAATATGAACACGCTCCATCTGAGGCCTGTGTCACAGTAAACATCTGCCCAGCGACGGAAATGGTGCCGGTGCGAGCCGCCCCAGTTACGTTATCCAGCACATTGTATTTGACCTTGTCGCCTCCGTTACCTGAGGCCGTGGTAACGATGATCCACGAAGCGTTGCTCTTCGCCTGCCAGCCGCATAAAGACGAGCCTAGAACGGTGAACTTGTTGGCGGTAGCTCCGGTATACGGTATGAGCCCGGACGACGTCTGGCTAAGCGAATAACTACAGGTTGACGCAGGAATGATGAAGTTTGTATCAGATATATCGAAGAAAATGCCATTCACGGCTTCGACCTTGATGCGAGCCTGGGTTGAGACCACGTTCGGTATTGCCACTGTTGCCATGCCATTGTTAGCCGTACTCGGAGCCAAAACCAGGTTTGCAGGAAAGGTTGCCCCCCCATCAGTCGACAGCGATATCTTAACTGTGGCGCAGTTGACCGGAGAAGCGTTCGTATTGGCAACGTTCCAGAGTACGTCATGCGAGCCCGGCGCCCACGCCATGGCGGTGTTCGGCTGAGTAACGTAAAACGGACCGGCCGAAGATGTTACGTTTAAGTGCATATCATCGGTGCTTACGCCTCCGCCGCCGGCGCGGTAGTCTCTGGCGGTGACTCGAAAGTTCATCGACCGCGACATCAACGGCAAGGCCTCGGCCGGCATGTAGTAGTGACCGTCAGCGCTGAGAAGAAGTGTTGGCGGAATGTTGGCGAAATCCAGGACGCTCGACAAGCTTGGAAATGTCCGGGATGGCGAAGTAACGGGCGGGCGAGAGCGAAAGATGGGCCGCGCTTGCCCATCGGCATCCGTGTCCGGCGGGGAGGCAGGTCCCAAATCAAACTCTTCCCAGGAATAATAGATTTGATCTTCATTAGGATCGCTTCCCGTAGCCGTCAGCGTGAATGGAGTGGCGATGGGAATCGTATAGTCCGGTCCAGCATAAACTGTGGGGGGATTATTTGTCGTCGGGTTAGACGTATAACAATTCCCGTTAAAGCTGCTAATGTGGGTGAGCATCTCTTCGATGCTTCCGGTGTTGAAGTAATTGTCGACAGTTCCCTGCAAATTTTGCGGGTCGCACTGATGTGCATACGCCATTATCGTCGAGCCCGCCCCGGGCTCGCGAGCTGAGAAGGGAGCACGGTTGCCACCGCAATGGGAGAATTGTCCATTAAAGGTGTGGCCCGCGCCAAATTGATGACCTATCTCATGCGCAACAATTTCGGTCTCGAATATGCTTCCTACGGGAATCGAAAGGCTGGATGCCCCATGTGCCTTTTTGTAGGGACTACTAGAATCTTGGTCGCTCTTGCAGACTACCCCAATTCTTGCAAACCCGCCTCCCCCAAGAGCACCCAGGACATGCCCTATGTCATAGTTCGAGTTTCCAATCACAGCATCCAGTTTGTCTTCGTTTTCCTGATTCATCGTGTCGGGATGGCCGTCGGTATACCCATCGCCTACCGCATCCGTAAAGATAATACTGGTTTCGTTGGTCACCAAATCCAGATGTACATCGAGCTCACGCTCGTAGATTGCGTTGACATCGTTTATCGTCGTGGTTATCGCATTGAAGGCGGCGGTTTTGGCTCCTTGGCTGCAACCGTCGACGGCCGTTCTACACTGGTAGTCAGTGTATTCGCCCGTTGCCGCAACAGCTATTCTGTAGTGCCGAAGCGAATCCCCTATGGATATGAAGTTCTGCGGTGTCATTTCTGATGAGATGGCAGATACGCTCGACTTGATTTGCTCCTTAGCCGATCCTGTAAAACACTCAAAGCCGTCCCCGGGGTCCAGATTCTTCTTCTCATAGCTCATGTAGTAGTCGGCGCCGCCTTTTGAGTACGGATCTATTAGGAGTGTCCCTCCCGAAGATAGAATGAGCGCGTGGAAGCCTTGAGGAGTGAGGATAAACCGCGTCGTAGCCGACGGGTCATCAATGCCTTGCCCACGATATGTCTTAATGTCTGGGAACTGTTGCGCCAGACCCGGTTCCATAATAGGTGATTCCACTATCAGGAAATGTGCAAGATTCCCCTCCGGCATCGGCAACGCGAGTTGGAAGCCCGCACCGCGCGGCGCGCCGGGCTGCTCTAACGGAACACCCCTTAATAGCTGCTTGAGGCCCTCTCTGTTTAACTGTAGCGTTCGGTAGACCCGCGGGATGATTGGACGAAGACCTGCGTTGGGAATTGATTTCTCGTCCACGTCTTGCCAAAGGGTCGCACCGTCATCCGGTTGTTGCGAAGTCGCTCCCACCCAGAGGGAAGCATGAGGCAAGAGGTTCATATCAAAACAGGGGAGAACGATCAGAAAAAGAGAGGACAATAATAGGAATACGAGAAACGGAAGAAAGTTGATTTGACTCCTGGTATTGAAGCGA
>JADGNW010000121.1 GCA_017883315.1 Blastocatellia bacterium
CTATTCATCTTCCTCGCGCGCAAAGAATTCCTTTTCTTCTTCGATGACTCTTCTTTCGAAGCGGCTGATGATGTAGACCGTTGCGATAATGATTACAACGACGAGCAGA
Organism: Blastocatellia bacterium; assembly: GCA_017883315.1. Taxonomy (GTDB): domain Bacteria; phylum Acidobacteriota; class Blastocatellia; order UBA7656; family UBA7656; genus Onstottus_A. Next base: position 110 of record JADGNW010000121.1, read on the forward strand.
ATGATCTGTATTCGTTTGAGGTCGCCGACCAACTTTTCAATGCCGGTAGCGAATGTGAAGCCGAGGCCCGCAAGCACGCCAACCCAAACGCCGCAGCTTGCCAGCGTCAGCAGCGCGAACCTCAAGAAGCCGAAGTGAACAAGTCCGTAGAATATCGCGCTCGTGGTGCGAAGTCCGTAGACGTATTTCACGATGAACACCGATAGCACTCCGAATCTGTGCATGAGCTTTTCAACGCGAGGGCGCGCGCGAGTGAAGAAGTGCCAGCTCCTCGCCCGCCCGCGAAACCGCGCGCCCACCATGTAGCTGAGCGAATCACCGACGAAGCCGCCCGCCGTGCCTACGATCAAGGCCTCCTCGAATGTAAACAGCCCGGCCCGCGCAAGAACGCCGGAAAAGAGCAGCGTCAGATCGCCCTCGATCATCGTCCCGAAGAACACCGCCCAGAGCCCGTATGTTTTCAGCAAGTCGTAAATCAATAGCCTGGTTTCCCGGTTTGTAGTTTCGGTTTGCCGTTTCTGGGGCGAAGCGCAACTCAAACCAGAAACTAGAAACTACTGAGCTATTTAAGCCGTGGGATTTTAGCGCACTTTGCTAAAATTGACATCCCTTCAGAGCCTTTGATATCCTCAGAAACTAAGCTTGATGCCGCGTCCGCAACAGTGCGGTTACCCTCTATGACAACGAGCCAGACCAGCGAATCAGTCTTCATCGGCATCGACCTCGGGGGAACCACCCTCAAGGCAGCGCTGGTCAGTCCCACGGGCGAAATCATTTGCGAGACGCGGATCGAGACCGAACTGCGAAACCCTGAAGCTCTGTTCAAACAAGTAATCGAGACCGCGCTGAGCTTGCGTGATGACAAGAACGCCGGTGGGCGAGTCGCCGGTATCGGAATTGGCATTCCGGGTCTGGTCAATCGCAAGACCAATAGAATTGAAGTCATGCCAAATCTGCCGGCGCTTTCTGAAATCGACATCACTTCGGAACTCTCCAGCCAGACCGGACTGCCGGTGATATTGGATAACGACGCGAACGCTGCGGCATACGGCGAGCTTCAAGTCGGAGCGGCGCGCGGACAAAAAGAAGTCTTCTTCATCACACTCGGAACCGGCATCGGCGCGGGTTTGATCATCAACGGGCAGATTTATCGCGGCGCGGCCGGGTTCGCCGGAGAGTTCGGGCACATGACGATCGACCCTGAAGGCATCGAGTGCGCTTGCGGCAATATCGGATGCCTCGAGACGATAGCTTCAGGTCCCAATATAGTGCGCCGCACACGAGAGAGATTATATCGTGACCGGACGTCGTCGCTTTCACGCCTTGCGATCCCGCGCGACCGCGAGTTCACCGCGGAAGACATCGCTCACGCTGCGCGCGAGGGCGATGAGATGGCTCAAGTGATGATGGAACGCACCGGCATGTTCCTGGGCATCGCGCTTGCGGCGGTGATCAATTTGCTCAACGTCGAGATGGTGGTCATGGGCGGAGGAGTGATGGACGCCGGTGACTTGATACTGAAGCCCACGATCAAAGAGACTCGCCGCCGCGCCTTCCCGCCTTCATTCAATAGCTGCGAGATCGTGATCGCCAACCTCGGCGCTACCGCCGGAATGATCGGCGCCGCTTTGATGGCCCGTGATCAAGCAAACTGATTCTACCGAATTGGAATTCAAGGCGTTTTCCTCAACGCCTCAACCCATCTTGAGATGGTAAAGAGCGGCTTGTAAGATTCAAGTACCTGGAGGGCGATATGAGCTTCCCGATTTTTGTAGAAGCGGTCAACGGTCAATTCGAGGCATCACTCATCGGCGCGCCGAATGTCCGCGTAGTGAAACCAAACCGGGCCCAAGCCATCGCCGGACTAAAAGCCGAGATTCAACAACGAGTGGCACTCGGCGAGTTGCTGTCGCTTGAGATCGACGCAGTCAGCGTTTCCGACCTGGCTGGAAAGTATAGCTCCGATCCCACACTTCGTCAGATCAGCGATGAGGCATATCAGCTTCGCGATGCCGAGCGCAATTAATGCACTATGAATTAACGCAGCACACTCGCGATGTGATTGAGGAACGCCAGATTTCGATAGACTGGCTTGAGAGAGTGCTCGCGAGCCCCACGCTTATCGAGGCAAGCATCACCGATCGTGAATTGGAAAGCCGGTTCGCGAAAATCCCAGAGTTTGACGGCCGCGTGCTACGCGTCGTCGTGAACACGCAGGTTGTTCCCGAACGCGTCGTTAGCGTATATTTCGATCGAAGGATGAAAGGGAAGTTATGAAGCTGAAAGTTGATCCCGAGGCTGATGCACTTTACTTGCGTTTAGACGATTCTCGAATTATCGACTCCGAGGAAGTCGCTCCCGGCATCGTGCTGGACTACAACGAGCAGAACCAGGTAGTAGGCATTGAGATTCTCGGCATTTCGAAGCGAGCCCCAAGTCTTAACCCACGCGAGCTGCAGTTCCAGACGATCTGATAACCAGATTTGCAATAGGAACAAGTTCCCGTTTGAACCGAGATGAGCTGCGACGAGTAACCACTGGTTCTCGGGGATGAATCGCGCGCCGCTTAGCACTCGTCATTACTAGGGATATGGGAGAAGATATGAAACATGAATCTCTTCAAAGCAACGATCCGCTCTCGTTGCTCGAATGCGTTCAGGACGGGGGAGAGATAGATGACTACCCGTATGATCGATCTCATGAATATGTGAGAGGAATGGTTTACTGCAACCGACAAGACGGTACATTGGCGAACTACGTTCCGTTTGAGATCCTTGATGCGGTTGTATTGGCAGGTCTACTCAAGCCGGAAACAATATCGCCACCATTAGGGCCGGAAGGATTGACTACCGAACAAATGGAACGAACACCTGACTGGGAAGTGATGGGGTATTCATTAACTGAGCAGGGCGCAGAGTTCCTGCAATCTGGACAAAGGCAACATTAATGAACCCGAAAACGCGAAGCGATCGACTCTTCGAGCAGTGTTTGCAGGAGCACGGCTATACAGATTTCGAGTACGAAAAAACACCCGCCGGTCCCGACTACGTCGTGCATCTGGACGATACTGATTACTTATTTGAGGTGAAGGAATTTCTGCCCCCGAGCGCACAGTTTGATATGCACGAGTACTTCGCATGGTACGGAGAGAAGCAATCTATAGAACCTATTAGAGACAAGATCGGCAAAGCGAGGCCACAATTCAAGCAATTCAAGGACAAGCCATGCTGTTTGGTTCTTTACAACCATGGGAGCCGGTACATTCACCTCGAAAGGTGGTGGGATGTAGCGGCCGCCATGTACGGTCAGCCGGCTTGGACATTTAGCTTTGATCCGGCAAGAGGTCGAGTAATGGAGGACTCCACCCAGTTGGCATTCACCGAAGGCGGGAAAATGATCAGGCCACACACGGCTGAGCCTCTGAACACGACGTTCAGTGCTGTTCTGGTAATGCGCTATGTTGATCTCGATCCTGCTCGTCCCCACGCATTGCCCAACTCATCAAGCGGCCCTGAAGACAAGCATATGCCCATTGGTGTCCCGGAGCGGAAGCTCGGCATCGTGGTACACGAGAACAAGGATGCGAGGATCCCTTTTCCGCAACACATCTTTAGCGGCCCGTTCGATGAAAGGTATGGACCCGTCGGCGACGCGATCACCCGCATCTACTAGAGTCGGCACATTCCGCCCACTGCTGATATACTTCCCTATCAAAGATTCCAATCTGCTGACTTACCATGGTTGACTGCACGCATATCCGAAACTTCTCGATCATAGCCCACATCGATCACGGCAAGAGCACGCTTGCAGATCGCTTGCTCGAAGTCACCGGAGCGCTCTCCCATCGCGAGATGTCTGAACAAGTCCTCGACGCGATGGACCTCGAACGCGAACGCGGCATCACCATCAAAGCTCACGCGGTCAGGCTCGACTACACGGCGAAGGACGGACAGCAGTACGTGCTCAACTTGATCGACACTCCCGGCCACGTTGATTTCTCTTATGAAGTATCGCGGTCGTTGTCTGCGTGCGAAGGCGCGCTGCTCGTCGTCGATGCGTCTCAAGGAGTCGAAGCTCAGACGCTTGCGAACACTTATCTGGCGCTCGATCACAACCTGCATTTGATTCCCGTGATAAACAAGATCGATCTGCCGGGCGCCGAGCCGGAACGCGTGCGCGAAGAGATCGAGCAGACCATTGGGCTCGACACCGCAAACGCCTTGATGATCTCGGCCAAGATGGGAACCGGAATCGACGAAGTCCTCGAAGCAGTCGTGCGCGAAGTGCCGCCGCCTGCCGGCGACAAGTCCGAGCCGCTCAAAGCGCTGATCTTCGATTCGTAGTTCGACAGCTATCGTGGAGTCGTGGTGTTGATGCGAGTGATCGACGGAGTCATCAAGCCTGGAATGAGAGTTCGCTTGATGGACGCGGAAAAAGAATACGAGGTGGACGCGCTCGGAGTGCTCACCCCGAAGCCGCGTGTGATCGACGAGCTGGGCGCGGGAGAAGTTGGATTCTTCACCGCTCAGATCAAGACCGTCAGCGACGTCGAAATCGGCGACACAGTGACCGAAGCCGCGCGTCAAACCCTGACACCCTTTCCCGGTTTCAAGCGCATCAAGCCGATGGTCTTCGCGGGTCTGTATCCTATCGAGTCGAACAAGTACGAAGAGCTCCGCGACGCCTTGGACAAGCTTCGGTTGAATGACTCGTCATTCTTCTACGAGCCTGAAGCATCCGCCGCGCTCGGGTTCGGATATCGTTGCGGCTTTCTGGGGCTGTTGCACATGGAGATAGTCCAGGAGCGCTTGGAGCGAGAGTTCGATCTCGAGCTGATCACTACCGCTCCGACCGTACGCTATCGAGTGACAACTACTTCCGGCGACGTCATGGAGATAGACAGTCCGGCGAAGCTTCCCGATCCCGGCAAGATCGAGACGATCGAAGAGCCAATCATCCGCGCGATGATAATGAGCAACGATGACTACGTAGGGCCGCTGTTTGCGCTGCTTGAAGAGAAGCGCGGAACTCAGCTTGGTTTCGAGTATCTGACTCCGAAGAGGGTGCTGCTCACTTACGAGTTGCCGCTTGCGGAAATAATGCTCGATTTTTACGACCGCCTGAAGTCTCTCTCGCGCGGCTACGCGTCATTCGACTATGAGTTGACCGGCTATCGCAAAGGCGATCTGGTCAAGCTCGACATGCTAGTTGCTGACGAGCCGGTCGATGCGCTGTCGCTGATCGTTCACCGCGAGTTCGCTTATGCGCGTGGCCGATCGCTGGTCGAGAAAATGCGCAAACTGATCCCCCGGCAGTTGTTCGAAGTGCCGATTCAAGCCGCGATCGGCAGCAAGGTAATCGCTCGCGAAACGGTGAAGGCGCTGGGCAAGAACGTTATCGCCAAATGCTACGGCGGCGACATCACGCGCAAGCGCAAGCTTCTCGAAAAACAGAAAGAGGGCAAGAAGCGCATGAAGCGAGTCGGCAAAGTGGAGATTCCTCAGGAAGCTTTTCTGGCCGTGCTCAGGACAGACGACTAAGGGTTCAGAGCTTAGGCGTCAGAATGCAGGCGTTCAGAGTACCGACTCTAGTCGGCTCTTTGAATTCCTGAATATTCAAATCCGAAGAGCCGACTAAAGTCGGTACTCTGAACGCCCGCTACCCCGACTTCCGCCACATTCAAACTGTCAACTTTCGCGCGAGCCGGTCAACGAGGAGCCAGCGGCGTTTCTACTTCTTCCCCACCAGAGCTTCACGGCCGCCAATGAAAGCGAACCAGAAATCAACATCATCACCCCACCGGCGTAGAGCCACTTGTCGCCCACCGATTGTTCCCAAAGCATCTGATCCTGTTGCTGAGCTTCGAGGTTCAGCTCTGAGCCGTAGTGGTAAAGGAGCAAGCCGGCGCCCAACAACATGAGCGCCGACATCAAGAGTATTCTCACAGTTCTACTCATCTCGCCTCCATAGTCACCCCGTTCAGACCAACTCTATTCAGTAAGCTTGAACACGAAAGTAATAACTCCCGTCACACGCACCGGCACGCCGTTGAGAATCGTTGGTCCGAATCGCCATGAAAGCGCGGCTTCTCTCGCGTACTGCGCGAACATAGGATGACCGTTGACGACCCGTGCGGATTCCACCCGGCCTTCAGGAGAAATGATCACTTCAACCGACACGTCGCCTTGCAAATGGATCTGCCGCGCGAGCGGTGGATAGATCGGTTTCGTCCGCTCAATCGCTTTTCCTTGAAGCACAGTTGACGATATGAGCAGCGGCTTTTTGTCGGCCGTTGTTCGAGGCTGCGGCTTTGGTGGATCGACAGGTCGCGGCGGCGGTTCACTTCCTTTCGTGCTGGAACCCGGAATGTCAATCGCACCGAGTACGCCATCGCGGGCTCCGCCGACCACGCCATCGTTTGCGTTGAAGTCCGTCGCCGTCGGCAGAGACAACCGCGGCGGGCCGCTCTGTTTGTGATTGGCGATGTCGTCATACTTGAGCAGGTTGCTTAGATCTGGTCGCGGCGTTCCACCCGAGTCCCGATGAGGTGTAACTACCTGTTGCCCGCGCCGCGGCGGCGGGAGCGGCGTCGCTATGCGGATTGTGCGGTCGCTTGTGTCCGCGAGCTTGGGGTCTGCGAGCAAGACCGAAAGGGCGAATGCAAGGGCAACCGCCGACAGATAGATTATTGATGTGAAGACGAAGAACGTTGCCGTTCTTCCCTTTTGCTTCTGAGCGGTGGACACAACTAGCTTTTCAAACATGGGTTCTCCTTTGCGGAGTCGGTGCTCCGCCAGGCGCTCTGGTTGTTTTCTGAATTGGCGCTCGGAGAATTAGAACGAAAGGCGCTCTTCGGAAGGGAATCTCATTAACGATCGTCGCAGCAAAAGATACGAAAGGTGCGACAAACTACTGACTACTGACTGCTATTCATCCGCTCACATCAACCTTCTCAACCAGAAGTATTATTCGAGTAGGCACAGGCCGCCCCGAAACGGTCGCCGGTTGAAAAGTGCGGTCGCGTAATGACCACCACAATTGTTCGATCAAGTAAGGGTCTTGCGGCGCGTTAAGCACATCGACCAGTCTTCCGCGCCCGTCCGGATCAATCTCAACAAGCGCGGACATGCCCTGATTGCCCGGCTTCTGATACGCGATGTGGCTGAAGCTGACAAGCGCGCTGTTGTCGAGCACGCGCGGAAGCTGATAGTAGTGCTCGCTATCTTTCGAGCCTGCATCAAGCGAGCCTGCGTCAGGTGGCAGATTGTTGTAGCTCTGATACTCGCGACCGGATCCGCTGATGACCGGGGAAATTGAAGCCTCCTGGCTTTCGACGGCGCCGAGCGGAATCGGCTTAAAACTAGAAAACAGAGTCGCGAAAGAAAGCAGCGAGACCAGTACCCCCGCAGCGAAGCCGATCGGGCGCGGGTTAAGCTTGAGCAGCCACTCGAACATTTGCTGAGTAAGACTTATTTCTTTTCGAGCGCGCCTCGCAGCTTCGGTCATTATGTAGCTCCGAAGCTCGCGTGGCACTTCCGGCTGTTCGGCGTTTCTCAGGGCCAACGACGCGGCCTCGGTCTGGGCAAGGTGCAAGCGGCACCCATCACATGCAAAAAGGTGCTCGCGATACCGGGTCGCTTCGTTCTCGCTAAGCTGCCGGTCTATGTAAGCCGAAGCTGTCAGTTCAAACTTCTTGCATTCCATAAAACACTTCCGATCTCGGATTGCGGAATTCGGATTGAACATCAAGTTGCGTCTGTTGAAATCGGCAATCCGCAATCCGCAATTCTACAAAAGATCCTTCACGCGGCGGCGGAGTTCTTCGCGTCCGCGCGCAATGCGTGACTTAACGGTTCCGATCGAGATGCCGAGCGTTTCAGCGATCTCCTCGTATGAAAGCTCTTCAATCTCGCGAAGTATCAGCGCGATGCGATACTCCTGTTTGATCTCGTCCAGCGCGCGCATAACCTGGCGCTCGCGCTCGCTCGATATCGCCTGCGCTTCAGGCGATATCCCACGACCTGGGAGCGAGTTGCCAATCGTAGTGTCCGAATGCTCTCGCGTTATGTCGAGCGATATAGTCTCGTCGCGATGACGCCGCCGCCACCAGCGCTGCTGATTCATCGCCTGATTGACAGCGATGCGATAAATCCAGGTCCTCAATCCTGCTTCGCCCCGAAAGCCACCTAGTCCGCGATAGACCTTCAGGAAAGTTTCCTGCGCCGCATCGCGCGCCTCTTCGGCATCGCCCAGCAACCGGAAGCAGAGCGCGTAAACCGGCCGCTCGAAGTGGGCGACCAATTCTTCAAACGCATCCAGATCGCGAGCGCGCAATCTGGAGATCAGCCCCGCTTCGGGCAGGCGCTCGATCGCCCTGGCATCGACTTCGAGCCCGGCGAGAGAGCTTTGCTCCAGTGCGGCCATGTCTCGGGCTGACATTGAGTGGCACTCCTTCGGTTAACGGCTGACCGGAGTGGGCCACCGCCCGACCTGATGAAGCCGAGCGCCGAATAGCTCCAAGCGGAACGGGCAGCAGCCCTTCACCTCACTTGTCGCTAGGTTAGACACCCTGTCCGGTCAGAATGTTCCGACTCGTAAGACTCTAGCACAATCGAGTCGGGCGATCACTCCTAATAGTCAGAACGAGTGGGACCCGGTCTTTTGCCGGCAAGTATCACGCGGGCGTTTCTTGACAGTGCCCGACCGAGGCCGCTATGGTTTTCCTTTCCTTATCAGACGGCGCAGGCGTCCTTCAGCTTTGCTCCAGTCACATATTCAAGGAGGCACTCGGTTTTGGCGACAAGAAGCAAAAGGAAGAAGGTCTCGGTCAAGGAGATGAAGTTCAAGCACGACCCCATGATCCGCTTCTTTGAGAAGACGCAGGATTGGCTACAGGAGAAGGGCCGACCGTTGGTGATTGCCGTGGGAATCGTAGTGGGAATCATCGTGCTCTATGCCGCAGTCAGTTACTACCTTGATTCCCGAAAAGCAAACGCTGAAGCCGCGTTCGCAGATGCCGTAGAGAAGTTCAACGCGCCGGTTATGGACGCTACGACGCCAACTACAACGCCGCCCACCGGCAAGACCTACAGCGACGAGCAAACAAAGTGGCAAGAGTCAGCGGAAGCGTTTGAGCGCCTCGCCACTAGCTACTCGGGGTACTACGGATCAATCGGCCGCTACTATGCCGGAGTGTGTTATCTGCACATCAACCGCGACAAGGGGATAAGCTTGCTCGAGCAGGTTGCAGCTAAGAAGGATCCGCCGACGTCGGATCTGGCGCGGCTTGCGCTTGCCGAGAACTACGCCGTCAACGGCGATAACGAGAAAGCCATCTCGTTCTACGAGCAACTATTGAACTCTTCGACGAATCTGAAACCTGCGATTGAAGTCGGTCTGGCCAAGGTCTACGAAAAGACTGGTGACACAGAAAAGGCTGTGGAAGCCTATTTGGAGGCGGCAAAGCCCGACCGCTCCACCGATGCGGGCTCGGAAGCAGAGAAGCGGCTTCAAGCGCTCGCGCCGGACCGGCTCAAGGAACTGCCCCCCGCTACGCCAATCGTCCACCCGTGAATCGATGGTTGCCGCTCTGCCTGGTTGCTGGATTGTCGGAATAGGCCCGCCTCTTTAACGAGAGATCTTTTGATGATCTCTCCTTCGCTTCGTCTATCATCTCGTGAACAATTTCCCTCGCTGGCTTGATCTCTTCTTGTTAGCCCGGCGTTCTCGACGGCCACCAGGCACATCTCGTCGAAATCGCTGAAGCACGGCCGCGCCGCGCGTGGTGACATCGGGATTGAGCTGCGAAGGATACGGTCAGAGCTGTACAGAATGCCCCCAAACGTGAATACTTTTTGCAGTGAACGCTAGTTCGGTTGTGATTTAAGCGACAGCGAGAAGAGCGATCAAGAACATCGTGAACGACGCAGAATACCGAAGCTGACGCTTAATCGCGCGCTCGGGATCGGATTTGTCTCGATAGGGTACAACCAACCCGCGCAAACTTCGAAGTCTGGAGGACCTATGAGAATCAAACTTACGACTGCTCTGTTCCTGCTACTTTGCCTGGCTATGGCGATGCCGGCGTCTGAAGCGAAGAACGGCAAAGAAGAAACGTTCTCCGCTCTGGCACAGCTTCCAGTAGCGGGGACCACGATGAATGTGAAGATCTACATAGACGCTTATTCGAGCACGCAGGAAGCTCAGCAGCTCCATGGGATTTTGATGGACGGCGGACCTGGCGCACTGCTGAAGACGCTTCAGAAGATGAAACCGATAGGTCGCATCGAAAGAGAAGACACCGTCGGCTTCTACGACTTTAAGCTCATACTTTCAAAGTCTACGCCGGAGGGGCGCCACATCTACGCGGTGACTGATCGGCCGATAGGATTTCTCGAGGCCTACGCCGGTTCGCGCTCGGTCGACTATCCCTTCGGCATTCTTGAACTGGATTTGAAGGCAGACAAAAAGGGGAAAGAGAAAGGCGAAGGCTCGCTCATCTACGCGGCTCAAATTAAGGTCCTGGACGGAGAGAAGGTGGATATCGAGAACTTCACCTTTGCACCGATACGTCTTCTGGCCGTCCAGCAACTATGAACCGCGACCGATGTGAGCTTCTGGAGTCTTTCTCTATCTTGAAACATAGAGATTAGGGAATTGCTTGCGAAGACTTGCAACCTTGGGGAGATCGTTGATCACGATATACGGCTCATTTGGATGATGGACCGCGTAGTCCTGATGATATGCCTCAGCTTCGTAAAAGGAGTTACCGACGGAGATTACCGTTACAATCGGGGCACCGAAGACCTTAGCCTGATTGAGTTGATCGATGTAGGCTTTCCCAATACGCTCTTGCCCTTCGTTCGAGCAAAAGATTGCCGAGCGATATTGCGTCCCGTAGTCGGGTCCCTGCCGGTTCAGTTCGGTGGGATCGTGGGCCACCGAAAAGAAAACTTTTAGAAGCTGTCCGTATGAGATCTGCGACGGATCGTATTTGATCCGAACCGATTCGGCGTGCCCCGTTCTGCCCGATGAGACGATTTCATAATGAGCCGTATCGGCAGAGCCTCCCGCATATCCGGCTTTGACGTCGATGACACCCTTAACGTGCTCGAACACGGCTTGAATACCCCAAAAGCAGCCTCCGGCGACGACGGCAACTCGCTCGCCTTTTGTGGCAGACAGCGGCTCATCCAACACGGGATCGGGAATCGCGACCGTAGCGCTCGCTACATTACAAGCCAGCGTGAAGACTAATGGAAAGATGGCAACAATACGGAAAGCAACCGGGTGCATACATCCTGCCTTTCGTGGAAGCTTATATCATCGCTCACGACTCATAGAGGCACGCCCAAGAGCGATCGACCACACCAATTCGAACCGGCGCGAGAGTTATTTAGTAGCGGCGGGAGGACTTGAACCTCCGACCTTGGGGTTATGAATCCCACGCTCTAACCACCTGAGCTACGCCGCCTCCTTTTCTAACTAACTTACGGCTACCTACGGGGCTGCCTTCGAGCCATCGTTCTGCAAGGGTGTTGAATTTATCGCAGCTCCCCGCTTTACCACTCCTCGCCGTTGGCGCTCGACGCTAACCCTCATGCGTCGCATAAAAATAACGCATGGTTGTTCGTTATGTCCATGTGGCCCGCCATTTCCTGTCTCAACAGAAAAAAACGCCACCAGACCCTTCCTCCCAGACGCTACGTCAGACGCTCCGCAGACGTTGCTGGAGAGCCAAATCTATTATGCTGCCCGACGGAAGAAGATAGTACTTCCAGCAGGCTGTCCAAAGCGACGACGCATTCCAGTTATTGAATGCGAAGATCGCGAATTTTCATTTGCATGTCGCTGACACTTACCGGGGTGAAGGAGTCCCGGCGCGCAACACTGTTCGCTGGATTGACAATGATGGGCTATAGCCATGGACTGGCTCGAAATGACGTCTCACTCATTTATTGTCAAGATCTGGCTGGAAGAAACTGCTGTGGAAGCAGGCCAAGCCAAGTGGCGCGGCCACATCACCCACGTGCCTGACGGAGTACGGCGCTACGTTGAGAGCCTCGATGAGATCTCGACCTTCATAAGCGCCTATCTTAAAGCAATGGAGCAAACCCCGAACGGTGGCGACCCCTAGAGAACTCTCCAGGGAACGCGGTGGCCCCGTGCGGCTCCTGTCTCGAGGGTCTTCTGCCTTGCCTTGCGAGATTGGTGCAGAGGTTAGCCGGGGTTCATCGGCGCGCTTCTGGCAAAGCGATGGTACGCGCAGGAACCAATAGATCACCGGACGAGTACTGCGGATCGGAGGAAAACGCTTGGCTGGCTTTGCGGGAATCGCAGCGGCGGGCAAGAGCATCGAGATGTTGCTTAACGCGTGCTTCGAGGATTTTCAGCCTCTACAGCCGCCCGACACCGCCAAGAAGACGAAAGCCAAGTTGGTGCACACTGTTGATTTCGAGCGTGGCAAAGTCGCAACCAGCCTCCCGTCGCCGGCATTGTCGATCTTTCTGTACCGCGTCGATTTCAACAAAGTTATGCGCGCTGCCTGGTCGGGTGCATCGAGCCAGGATGGACGTTCACATCTGGGACTGGATCTGCACTATCTGATTACGCCGTGGGCCGAGAACGCCGAAGACGAGCATCTCATCCTCGGCAGAGCGATGCAGTGCATTGAAACGACGCCGATCCTGAGTGGCCCGTTGTTGCACTCTTCGGGCGAGTGGGATGCCGGCGAATCTATCCAGTTGGTGCTCGAAGAGATTTCAACCGAAGCGGTCATGCGCATGTTCGATTCGCTGCCGACCGATTACCGATTGAGCGTGCCTTACATCGCTCGCGTCATGCGATTGGATGGGCGCGTAGCAACGCCTGAAGGTCCGGTGGCCACTGCGATCATCGGAGCAGTGCCGACAACAGTGTTATGAATCAGTTCCTGTCCAGCCGCTACGTCGAAGTGATTCAGCGTCTCGCGCTGGGCATCGAGCCAATTGACGCCCAGAGCGCCAGGCGGTTGAGCTATGCTCTTCAGGTCGTGTATGACGTGGCGCCTTTCGGCAAGCGGCGCCCGCCTATCGAGCGGCACGCCTCCAATCTTTACGCGTTGCGTTATCAGCCCGGCGTGACTGAACAAATTGATGTGCGCTTCTTCGATTTGTCAGAGCGCTCTTACAAGCCTGAGTACGATCGCCGCCGCGTTGTGCCGCGGCGCCTGAGCATTCCGATCCTTACTCTCGACGATGTCGAAGAGCAGGAACTGCAAGAAGCTGAGGCTGCCGGTAAACAAGCAAAAGATTTTCGACGACGCATACGCCGTCCGGTCTTTTTCCCCGGAGCGGCTTATGACTTCATCGCGACGGCTACCGGGCTACGGGGCCGTGTCATGCGCGGCGGCAAGCCGATGCGTTGGGCGCGCGTGGTCGCGACATTGGGTACAACTGTCGTCGGCCGCGCACACGGTGACGATCGGGGCGAGTTTCTTTTGCTAATCAATGCGAAGGTGGCGACGGTCACCGCTGTGCCAAAGCCACTCGAAATCACAGTCTCGGTCTTCGCTCCAAAGGATGCGCCAACGCCGGTCCCCGCCAATCTCCCTGAACTTGATCCCTTGTGGGACTTGCCATTGGAGAAGCTTGCCGAGCCGGGCGAAATCGATCCGGTCGCAGCCGGCGAGCGGCCTCCATGGGAGGAGACAAAGAGCGTCACTCGAGTTGTGACATTCATTCCGGGAGAGTGTCTTTCCGGAGAAGAGGATTTCGTGATCACCACCTAGCGCCTCGCGCGCTGAAAAAGGAGTGCTTCCATGCCCGAATACTTAGCGCCTGGAGTTTATGTCGAGGAAGTCAGCTTCCGCTCGAAGTCTATCGAAGGCGTGCCAACAAGCACGACCGGTTTTGCGGGAATGACCCGCTACGGCCCGGTGCAGTATACCGGCGGTCCGAAGACCAGTGAGCCGCGCTTGATTACGAGCTTCACCGAATTCGAGCGCGTATACGGCGGGCTGGAACCATTGTTGATCGGCACCGACGAACGCCTCTGCTTTCTGGCGCACGCCGCGCGTGCGTTCTTCGACAATGGAGGCAAACGTCTCTACGTTTCGCGCGTGTTCACACCGAACCCGGCCACGCCAGCCCCGCCCGCGGGCGACCCAGCCCTCGGAGTGGCTGGCCGCATTGTCAATGCAGACGCTACGTGGCGAGCGCGCTGGCCGGGCCGTGCTGGAAACGTTCTCGTCGAAACGAAGGTCGTTCGCAGCGGAAACATCGCCTATGTGCACCCCGACCCCACCTTCGGCATACAGGTGAAACGGGCGAAGGCCGGGGCAGTTGTCGAAATTCTGGCGGCTCCGCCGCCGCCGCTGCCTACGGGCAACGATCCACCGCTAGCCGGTACTCTTGCGGTAGTGGAAGTGGCAGCCAATGGCAAGCAGACATTCCTGGACAGCGGCGGTGCCCAAGTACCGACGACGGACAACATCCGGTTGGTGGAGATGCAGGTCATCGTCACGCCCGAGGCGGATAGCCCTGTTGTTTACGATGAGCTCGCCGCCGATCCACGCCAAAAACGTTACATCGGCAAGATTCTACAACGCGACGATCCCGAGGATGAGAACGCCATCGTCTGGCTGGACTATAAGCCACCGGTCCCCACGCCTATAGATTTGCTCCTTGCCTTGCGCGGCAATATCTCTGCGGGCAACCCAATCCGGCTCCAAGGCGGCCACGACGGCTTGGAGGCTTCACCCGATGACCTGGCCGGCAACGAGGCAGATCCGGATGACGCGGCCAAGAAGGCGACCGGACTCGCAGCGCTCGGAGAGATTGACGACATCGCCATAGTCGCGTTGCCGGATGGAGGCGGGTACGACACTGCCGTCGCATGCGCGCAAGCCGCTGATCGCTTGATCTCTCATGCCGAAAGATCGCGCTATCGAATTGCCGTCGTCGATGCGCCGCAAGGAAGTTCAATGACCGAGATTCGCGCTTTCCGCGGCGGGTTCGATAGCAAGTACGCCGCGCTCTACCACCCCTGGATCGAGATCTTCGACCCGACGGAACGACCCTCGCAAGGCGCGCCTCCAAAGCGGTTGCTGCTGCCGCCGTCCGGCTTCGTCACCGGCATCTACGCGCGTTCGGACATCGAACGCGGCGTGCACAAAGCTCCCGCCAACGAAGTCGTGCGCGGGCTGACTCGCTTTGAAGCCAACATCAACAAAGGCCGGCAGGACGTGCTCAATCCGGAAGGCATCAACGCGCTCCGATTTTTTGAAGGCCGCGGCAATCGCGTCTGGGGCGCGCGCACCATGAGCTCCGATCCCGAGTGGAAGTACGTCAACGTGCGGAGGCTTTTTATCTACATCGAGCATTCAATCGACAAGGGCACGCAGTGGGCAGTCTTTGAGCCGAACGGACCGCGTCTCTGGGCCAACATTCGCCAAACGGTTGAAGACTTCCTCCTCGTCTTATGGCGCGACGGCGCGTTGCTCGGCGACAAACCCGAACAGGCTTACTTCGTTCGCTGCGACCGCACGACGATGACGCAGAACGATCTCGACAACGGCCGCATGATCTGTCTGGTTGGCGTCGCCCCGGTCAAACCGGCCGAGTTCGTCATATTCCGCATCGGCCAGTGGACGGGGGACGCGAAGGTCTAGCTCAAGATTTAGGAGGAACAGGTAATGGCGACTACACGTCAAAATCCCTTCGGCGCATTCAACTATCTGGTTTCGTTGAACGACAAGAACGACGACGCCACGGATGTTTTCGGCGGTTTTTCGGACGTTAGCGGACTGGGAATGGACGTGAGCTATTCCGAGTACCGCAACGGCAACGAGAAGTTCAACACGGTGCGCAAGATCCCGAATACCCACAAGCTCGATGACGTCACGCTCAAACGCGGCCTCGTCGGCCAGACAAAACTCTTCGAGTGGATCAAAGCGGTTGCCGACGGGGCATACGCGCCGACCAATGTCACGGTCACGCTGCTCGACGAAGCGCGCCAGACGGTCGCGACCTGGGTGCTGCGCAACGCTCAACCCAAAAAGTGGACCGGCCCGACGCTCGCAGCCAAAGGCGGCGGCGAAGTGGCGATGGAAGAACTGCACCTGGTGCACGAAGGGATTGATTTCAAGTAAGTCGTCAGCTTGTGTGATTGAGACCTCGCTCTGTTGACAAGCGCGCGAGCTACGGCGACGAGATGCCGGCTGAGGGATCTCGCCAACACCTTGCTCGCTCGCTGGCTGCTTACCTCACGGCGATAGTTATGGCATTTCCTGTTCGCATACCTCTCGGCGCTCCGGGCATCTATCAGTACACGGACTCGCCGCTCCGGGCGCTCACCGGCGTTCGGATGGACGTATGCGCGTTTGTCGGCGTCGCGCCTCGCGGGCCTGTGCGGGTGCCGGTCGTCAACGAGAAATGGCTCGATGATCGGCCCTGCGTGGAAGACGAACGCCCGCGCCGCCGCACTGTTGCCGTTGCGGTCGAGAGTTTCGACGAATACCGGCGATTTTTCGGCGGCTTCGAAGGGCCCGGCCTGCTCCCTTATGCGGTCGCGTCGTTCTTCGAGCAAGGCGGGCAGCGAGCATATATCGCGCGAATAGTGCATGACTATCGCGACGAGCTGGATCCAAGTAAACCCGATCCCTTGACGAATGCGGCAGCCGTCGCCAGTGGCGTGGTCCCGGGCGCGGGAACCAATGCCGAACCGCTGAGGCTGCGCGCGCGCAATGAAGGAAGCTGGGGCAATCTCTTGCGCGCTGCGCTCGATTTCACGGCACGGCCAATTGAATTCGAGGCAAGCGACGTCACATCGTTGAAGGTCGACGTTTCGATCGAGCTTCCTCAGGGCGCCCTGTTGCGGTTAACGCTGAATAATGCGCAGCGCGAGCGCGTCTTGCGGATCGTTGCCAACATCACGCGGCAAGAACGCGAGAAGAGCGCGGGTTTCGTCAACAGAGCGACCTTCGATCAGCCCGTGCCTTTCGACGTCAAGGCAGCCGAAGTGGTCGAAGGGATTCTATCGATTGACGACGGAGACGGACGCCGAGAGAGGCACGAGAGGCTCGGCTTCTCGGCGCTGCATCGACGCTGGATCGCGACCGTGCTCTGCTACGAATCACAGCTCGTTTTCCCGGACCAGAACTGGAGTAACCTCGAAATGATTCCCGGGGATTTCGATCTGCTTCCGGCGGGATGGTCGGCCCCATTCGAAGGCGGCGCCGACCGCTATGCCGAGATCACGCCTGATGATTTCTTCGATGACAAATGGACGCTCGGCGACGAAGAGCCGGGCAACGGCGTCGACGCGCTTACGCAGCTTTCCGATCTTTCACTGGTAGTCGCGCCCGATCTTTATTCGCCTTACCCGCTTGCGCCGACCTCGCCTGTGATTGATCCGGTCTCGCTCGCGGGGCCGGAGTTTGACCTTTGCGTTGATCTGCCGGAGCCACAGAAACAGACTACGGCCGAATTCGATCTCGCCGGCTTGCGGCTCGATCCAAAACTGCCGGACGATCGCGATAAGATCATCGCCCTGCAAAAGAGGCTCGTTGATTTAGCCGATGTGCTGCGCTCGTTCATAGCCTTGGTCGATGTACCGCCCGGTTTGAACCAGCGGCAGATTTTGAACTGGCGCGCGCAATTCAACTCGGCCTTCGCCGCCGCCTATCACCCGTGGCTGCAAGTTTCGCGACGCGGGGACAGCCGCGATGCGCTCGTCCGCGTTCCGCCTTCCGCAGTCGCCGCCGGCGTAATCGCTAAGCAGGAACTTGCTTTCGGCGTGCCGCAAGGCCCGGCCAATGTGCTCGCCGCCGAGATCATCGCCGTAGATGACGTAGTGTCGCCGGCGCGCCACGACGAGCTGCATCCGCAAGGCATCAACGTCTATTTGCGCGAACGCGACGGCATTCGGCTGACCGCGGCACGCACGCTCAGCCGCGATCCACAATGGCGGCAACTGAGCGTGCGCCGTCTGATTACGATGATCCTTCGCGCTCTCCAACAGCAGATGCAGTGGGCGGTCTTCGAGCCGAACACCTCCGCGCTGCGTTCTGAAGTGCGCCTGGCTTTGGAAAGTTACTTGCGCCAGCTCTTCAGGCTTGGTGCTTTTCGCGGCGCGACCGAGGAGGAGGCGTACTTCGTGCGCTGCGACGAAACGAACAATCCTCCCTACATAGCCGACGCCGGCCGTTTGATTGCCGAAGTTGGCGTGGCGCCGGCGGAGCCGCTCGAATTCATCGTGGTACGGCTCATACGCGAGGGCGACGGCACGCTCACACTCAAGGAGAAGTAAGGCGATGGCCGATCAACTACTTCGTTCGTTCAGATTTCACGTCAAGCTGAGCAAAAGCCCGGCGGTGCAATCGGGATCTCAAGTGCCAACCGATAAGCCGACTGGTACGGCGCTCGGCGATGGAGCGTTTCAGGAATGCAGCGGCCTGGAAGTCGAGATGGACGTGCAGGAATACCTCGAGGGTGGGCGCAACGACGGTGTGATCAAGCGCGTCGGCCGCGCAAAGTACAACGCGATCGTGCTCAAGCGCGGGATGTTCTACGGCAGCGGTGGCGCCGCCAATAGCGATCTGTGGCGCTGGATTCAAGGCGTCGTTGCCGGCGAGCTTCCCGTCACCCGCTATGACGGCACCATCACCGTGATGAGCTCCGGAGAGAAAGCCGCGGCAACGTGGGTGTTTGATCGCGGGCTGCCGATGAAGATTCGCGGCCCGGAGTTGAATGCGAAAACAGGTGAAGTCGCAATTGAAGAGCTGCACATCGCTCACGAGGGATTGCGGCTGGTGTAAGAGTAGCAACGCGAACGCAGAAAACAGCGCGCCTGCGCGACCGCATCACGAACCGCGGACACACAGGCATGCGCGAAACTGAATCGATCGAGCCATGCACCTCGAGAAAGCAAAAATCACGGTACTCGACGGGAAGAAGGAGATAGACCGTTTCTCCGTTCAGTTCAACCCAACGACTCTCCGCTTGTCGCTCAGCAATAGAGTGGCGGGCGCGGATTCGTCGGGTACCGCCGTAAACCAGCACACCGGAGCCAGTTCTACCACGCTGGCCATCGAGTTGATATTTGACACCGCCGACCTGGGCACGACCGGAAATCCAGTCTCCGTGCGGGACCAGACGAAAAAGCTCGAGCGCTTCGTCGCACCGAAGGACACGGGCAAAGATCCGAACGCTCCGCCCAACATGGGTTTCACCTGGGGCGACCTGCACATCGTCGGCACAGTCGACAGCCTGACAATAGACTTCGATCACTTCGCAGCCAATGGCACGCCATTGCGAGCCAAGGTCTCGCTTTCGATCAGAGAACAAGATCCTGAGAAGGAGTTGAAGGCGAAGAAGGACACACGGGCCGGCGCGCCCAGTCCTGGCAGCGCATCGGCCGGCGGTGTGGGATTCAGCGCATCGGCAAGCTTTGGCTTGGGCGCGTCAGCTAGCGTTGGCGTCGCGCTCGAGGGCGAGAGCTCGGCTGAATTCGCAGCGCGCGTCGGGGTCGATCCGGCGGCATGGCGCGGCTTGGAGATTGGCGGCGAAAGCTCGATCTCGCTCTCGGCAGGTGTCGAAGTTGGCTTCGATGCGAACTTGAGCGCGAGCGCCGGACTCGGCGTGACTCTTGGTGTCGAGGCGGGCGCGTCGGCGTCGCTCGAAGCATCGTTTGGTCTGGAAACGAGTGCGAGTCTGAATGCCGTTGCGGGCGTCGGCGTTGGCGCTGAATTGGCTTCGGGTATTGCGCTTTCGTCAGCGGGCGGAGTGGCGGCTGCACTTGAATCGGTACAGTCAGTCAAGAATCAACTGGCGGAGCAGCAGGCGCGAGCAGCCTTCCAGGCGCCAGCGAAAGCGTTGCCCACCGCGAGCGCGCCAACCAGTCAAGCGACCATTCCTTCGCCAAACGCGGCTCGGGCGATAGCCGCGCGACCGAAGCCCCCTGAACAGCCGCGCACGCCGCTCAACGCTACCGGACTGCCTTCGCTATCTGCACAGCAGGCCGCTCCGGCGGCGCCGCGCCGTCCACGCGCCGATGCGCGAGCGAGCTCATTTGGTTTCGGCGTGCCGCTGCGCACTACGGTTGGCGAAGCCGCTGATCTGCGCTACGGCTCGATGCAGGGCGACGTCGTAGTCAAACCGAGGATCGCCAGCGGGGAACCGCCCGCGACAAGTGATCCGACCACGCCGGCCTGGGTCGCATTGCCGGCGCGCGATCGTGGCCGAAATGTCGCCGACAAATTACAGGGCCAGGTTCGGCCCACTCGTCCGTGCGGCTGCGCTGGCCGCTGCAAGCATTGATGTCCGGCGAAGATGATGTCCGACAAACTTCGGCTTGTCGGTTGGTTGTGGAAAAGAACTGTGTATCGAGAAGCTACGACAAACTGAAGTTCGTCGGACAAGTTGCGAGGAGTTGTCATGGCCGTTCACGTTGACGAAATGGTTTCGGAAGTTACGGCGGAATCCGATTCGCCCGCCGCCGGAACGAGTAAACAAGCGCAGTGGGAAGAGCAGGCGAGCATCCGCTCAACACAGGCACAGATCGCTCGCGACCGCTTCCGCACCGCCGCCGAGGGCTACGATGACTGACGAGTTGCTTGTTTACGCGGGGCCCGTCTTCGAGGTCGATGGCGAAGTCAAAGGCGAATTGGCTCGCGACATTCTACGCCTCGAAATCGAAGAGAGCACTGCCGGATTGAAGACACTGACAGCGCGGTTGATCGCGCTCGGCCCGCTTAACGGCGCGTCCGAACAACAGCACATCTACCTTGATGGCTCGATCATCGATTTCGGCAAGAAGCTCTCCGTGGTCCTTGGCGCCGCCCCTGCCGCGCATACCGTCTTTGCGGGCCGGATCAGCGCGATCGAGGCTGGGTTTCAGGAAGGAGAAGCACCCGATACCGTGATCTTCGCTGAAGACAAGTTGATGGAATTGCGCATGACGCGCCGCATGAAGTCCCACGAAAACATGAGCGACGGCGACATCGCCAGCGCCATTGCATCGGAGCACGGACTAACGCCCGCGGTTGACGCCGACGGGCCGACATACGACGTCGTGCAGCAATGGAATGTAAGCGATCTCGCTTTTCTACGCGAGCGCGCGAGAAGAATTCAAGCCGAGGTTTGGATCGAGGACGAAACCTTACACTTCAAATCGCGCAGCAACCGGACCGCGACTGAGCTGACGCTTGTGCAGGGTAATCAGTTGATCTCGGTACGCGCGCGCGCCGATCTTGCCCACCAGCGGACGAAGGTAAAAGTAAGCGGCTACGACGCCAGCCAGCGCGAGCGGATCGAAGAGGAAGCCGGGGAAGACGCAATTCAGGCAGAAGTCTCGGAAGGCTTGACCGGGCCGGCGGTGCTCGAACGAGCTTTCGGCGGCCGCGTTTCTTTTCGCGTGCGCGAAGCCCCCTTGCAGTCAACCGAAGCGTCCGATTGGGCGCGAGCCGAAATGCTGAGGCGCGCGCGCAGCTTCGTCACGGTGATCGGCACCACGCGCGGTTCAGCCGACATGATCGTCGGCAGCAAGCTGACGCTTGAGCGCACTGGGCATCCGTTCGAGGGGCCGGGTTATTACGTCACGCGCGTTTGCCACACATACGATTTACGCGACGGCTTTCGCACGCACTTTGAAGCCGAGCGGGCAACCGTCCAGGAGGGATCTTGAGCCACCCAATCGGGACATTCAGGTCAGACGGTGACGCGCCGCGATATTTCGGCGTCTTTCCATCAATCGTCACCGACATCGTCGACCCCGACAGTCTGGGCCGCATCCAGGTGAAGTTTCCGTGGCTGGGAGCTGATGGCGATACGGTGCGCGCGTGGGCGACGTTGCTTACACCTTACGCCGATGACGATCAGGGCTTTCAAGTCTTGCCCGCGGTTGATACGCAAGTCGTCGTGGCTTTTGAAGCCGGGGACCTGCGGCGGCCATACATCGTCGGCTCAGCATGGAATGGCCGAGAAGCGATGCCCGAATCACCAGCCGCGCCGAACAACAAACGGCTGATCAAATCGCGCGCCGGCAGCTTGCTTGAATTCGATGACACCGACGGCGCAGCAAAGGTGACCGTCTCGATGAAGAGCGGTCACAAAGTCGTGCTCGATGACAGCGCGCAGGAGGTGACCGTGCAGCATTCAAACGGCTGTGTGATCAAAATGAACATCGCGGGCCAGGTTGAAATTCAAGCCAATGCAACGGTGGAGATCACGGCGTCGGCAGTCAACGTTCACGCGCCGGTGGCGACTTTTGACGGCATCATCAACTGCACGACTCTAATTGCGAGCTCCGGCGTGGTTTCGCCTTCCTACACACCGGGCGCCGGGAACATTTGGTGAGTATGAATAATCATCCGTGGAAACTTGTTGGGCCCTGGTATCGCTGGCAACGTCCCGGCTTGCCGAGCGCCGGGCGCTCGTCGCGCCCAGTTTTCCAGAAGTACGACGGGTCGACTCTCGTCGCCGAGTTTCTCAAGGACCCGCAGCGCTCTCTCAAATTCACTGCGGAGGACTTCGTCCACGAAATCAAACCGCTTGCTCCGCTGGCTCCGTATCCTCTCCCCAATCCAAAGCCCCGCCGTCTGTCAGAACTTGGCTACTTTCCCACTGCGACGCGCAAGCTGTTCCTGGATACGCACAAACGTTTCTACCTGGTCGTGTGCGAGCTGCATTGCGACATGCCCGGCTTCCCCTCGGTCAATCGCGAACAAGTGTGCGACGCAGGCTTCGTTATCCGCCGCAGGATTGTATCTAATCTCACGCGAGTTGCCCTGGCCGAAGCGCAACCGATCTTTCAGCGGCTCACCACCGCGCGGCAATCCGTGTTGGAACTCGCCGGAGTGCAGCCCGAAGCACAGCTCGGCCTGTTGAAGAAAGGTCTGGCGCCACAGGGCGAAGCAATGCTCGCGGGTGCTATCGCCGAATCGATCGACATGAACCAGACCGTCGCACTAGCGCAAATTGGCGCTGAGCGAGCGAACCTGGCCGAGTGGGCCGGGAAGTTTGGCGTGTCTTTGCGATTGCAAGGCTGGAGCCAAGTTCGTGAAGGCGTCGGCGCATGGATTGATGTTGAAGAGAGCTCGCAGACTGCGATCACCGAGCAAGTCTTCCGGCTCTATCCGCTGATTCCCGATCCGCGAGAGGTAAAGCACTCAGGCAAAGGCCGCACGATATATTTTGGCGCGGTTCCGACCGGCAGCGCTGACACCGACGAATTCGGCACAAGCCGTTTCGATGATGTCACGCAGTACGAGATTCGCTGCTTCGTCCGGCGCTACAAACACGAGCCGCCAAACAATGGCCGCAATCCCAAATGCTGCGGCGAAGTCGTATGGAGTTTGCCAACCGAAGTTTATCAACTCGCGCCGCACTTCGATCTTGCGGGGACGAACAATCGCCCGATCTCGATGCAGCTCCCTGACCTCAAAGCGCTCGAAGCACAAGCCGCGTCGTTGCCGCCTAATCAACTTGCGCCGTTTCGCATGGTCTCGCCGCCGGACTCGAACCTCGAATTCAGCGCCGACGAAGACGGCAAAAATATCATTGCCAAAGGCAGGTCGAGCGAGATCTGCTCATTCTCGATACCGCTGATCACAATCGTCGCGACGTTCGTCTTCAAACTCTTTTTGCCGGTGGTGACGCTGCTCTTTGGATTGTTCTTTCTGCTCAAGCTGAAATTCTGCATCCCGCCAAGCATCAGCCTCAGCGCAAGCATCGCGGCGGAATTGAACGCGAAACTGCAACTCGGCCTCGATGTGAGTGTGGATGCACAGCTCGCAGTCGGCGCAGTCCCGGGCCATGAAATCGGCAATGAGGTTGACGCCAAGCTAAGACTCGGTTTCGGTGACAAGATGACCGATGGATTGGAGAGCGAATTCGGGCCGCGCGCCATCGCCGAGATGACTAACAGCATTTATCAATCGGGTCAGCAGCAGAACGCGCCGTCACTGACCGCGAGACTCCAATACGAAGCGCACGTCGAGGCGGAGCTTGTTGCATGACGACACTCAGCTTCTTAGGAAAAGGTTGGAGCGTCCCCCTGCGGCCCGATGACCGCACCGGCAAGCTCGAATACGAGAGCGGCACAGAAAAGGTGCGCCAATCAATTCAGATCATTCTGGACACCGAGCCGGGCGAGCGGATCATGCGCCCCACCTTCGGCTGCGGACTTCGCCGCTACTTGATGAAGCCGAACACCACCGCGACGCGAACGTTGATTCAGCGCGAAGTGACTAGTGCGCTCAAAGCATGGGAGCCGCGCATAGAAGCGCAAAGCGTGCAAGTGTCGCCGGGCGATGATCCAGCGCTCGTGTTGATCGAGATTTTCTACATTCACAAACGCGACGGGCGTCAGGGCAATTTCGTCTACCCGTTCTATCTGGAGTAACCCGGTATGCCGATACCCAATCCCATCCTCGACGACCGCTCTTACCAGCAACTGCGGGATGAGTTGGTGCGCCGGATTCCGGTCTACACACCGGAATGGACGGATCACAACGCGAGTGATCCGGGCATCACGCTGATCGAACTGTTTTCATTTCTCGGCGAGAACCTGCTCTTCCGCTTCAATCAAATTCCCGAAGCTGCGCGGCTCGAGTTTTTACGTCTGCTGCAAATACCCATGCGTCCGGCAGTGGCGGCTCGCTCGCTCGTGACGATGACGACCGTCAACCCAAAAGGCGTGCTGGTCGCGCTCGAGGCGGAATTGAAAGCGGGCAATCTGTCGTTCGAGACGAAGACTGAGGTCAAAGTTTGGCCGGTGTCGTTTCTCGCCGTGGGCCGCGTGCAATCGCCCGAACCCGATCCCAAGAAGGAACCCGAGGTCCACGAATTTGCCGTTCGCGCAATTGACGCCATCGGCCCTCTGCCCGCGGGTCAGAGTCTGGTCTACTACAAGAACCAAACCGTCGATCTACAGAATCCGGCGGTTGATTTCAGCGCGACGGTTGACGGAAAGCTATGGGTTGCGGTGCTCAAGGAGAAAGGCGCCGAACCGCTGGAACTCGGCGGCGCGCTGCTCAATCTCGGCTTTGTGCTCGACCCGGTCTTCGCGTCGATGGATCAAGTGATCGCCTGTCCCGGCGCTGGTTTCACGCCGGCTGCGCCGGCCGTCGAATGGACGGTTTCGACCGGCGAGGTGAAGAACGGCACTCCGCAATTTCGCAGCATCGCGCAGGAAGGCGACTCCACGCGGGGCCTGAGTCAGGACGGTGTTGTCAGGTTGAGATTGCCCAACGACATCAAACAGGTCGGCGCCTTTTCAGTTGACGATCCCGACAAACTGGGCACGGGCGATTTCCCGCCGGTGCTGGATGAAGAGACTGAGAAGAAGATTCTCTGCTGGTTATCCGCGTTTCGCCACGACGGCAGCCGCTTCGGCAAAGTGCTCTTCGTCGGCGCTAACGCGGCGGAGATCGCGCAGACTAAGAAAGCGCGGCCCGAATTTCTCGGGACCGGCACGGCGCAACCCGATCAAGCGTACCCGCTTGTGAATAAGCCTGTCATCACCGGCAGTCTGAAGCTCGACGTGGAAGAGGGCGGGAGCTGGGTCGAGTGGAAAGAGGTCGATGGCTTCCATGCGAGCCAGCCGGATGACCGCCATTTCGTCGTGGACCTCGAAGCGGGCAAAGTACGTTTCGGGAACGGGCTGCAAGGCTTGCCCCCGCAGATCGGACAGAGAATTCGCGCGCGCGAGTACCGCTACGGCGGGGGCGTTGAAGGTAATGTACCACCCAAAGCAATTTCGAAGCTCGTCGACTTTCCCGATGTCAAAGTCGTCAATCCGCTGCGTGCGAACGGCGGCGCCGCCGCCGAATCCATCAGAGACGCGCTCACCCGCATACCAGGCGAATTGCGGCGCCGCGATCGCGCCGTCACCGCAACGGATTTTCAAGAACTCGCGCTCGCCACACCCGGCGCCGATGTCGGGCGCGCCGAGTGCCTGCCGCGCTTTCATCCGCCGACGAAGCGATCGGAAGCCGCCGGCGTCGTGACCGTTGTCGTCTGGCCGCGCGAAGATCCGGCTCATCCGAACGCGCCGGCGCCTGATCGCAATTTGCTGCGCGCCGTCTGCGGCTGGCTCGATCTGCGACGACTGGTGACGACCGAACTGTATGTAATTCCGCCCACCTATCGCAAAGTCGCGGTAGCCGTCGGCTTGCAAGTCAAATCGGGCTTCGGCATCGAAGCCGTCCGCCATTGGGTCGAGCTGGTGTTGCGGCAGTACCTCGCGCCGCTTCCTCCCTACGGGCCTGAAGGACAGGGCTGGCCGCTCGGCAGGCGTGTGCACGGTCCCGAACTCGAGGCCGCCGCCTTGCAGGTCGAGGGTGTGCAGTTCCTAAACGATCTCAAAGTCGCCGGCTGGGACGAGCAACAGAAAGTTTGGCTTCCGGGCACAGTCAATCTCGAAAAATTTGAAGTGGCGGAGTTGACTGAGATCACTGTTGTTGAAGGGCCCGTCAGTATCGCCCCAGGCCAGACCATCGAGCCTGCGCCTGCCGGAGTGCCTGTGCCGATTCCCATCATTCGCGAGGAGTGTTAGCCGATGCCTACCCTTCGTCCGTTCGCGCTCATTAGAACCCACGACCAGTGGCTGCGAGCGTCGCACGAGCAGACGGCGCTCGAGGGAGAAGTGGTGCAACTCTACTGGCGCGACGACGCACCGGCGAGCGCGGATCAGACCCCGTTTCTTGAGCGTGGCGCGGGGCTGGCTTTTGATGAACATTGCCGGCTCTATCACAGCGTGCCCGCCGAAGGCCGCCTCGAGCGTTTGATGTGGGCCGCACAAGATCCGCTGCAACCGGTAAGCGCGCTGCCCGTGCCCGTAAATCTTTTTGCTTCCGACACGGAAGAACAAGTCGGCGATTTCGCTTTACCAGCCGAAAAGCCAGCGGTCTTGAGCGGAGCGCACGCCCTGGCGGTTGCTGAAGACGACCGATTGTTCGTCGCTGAATCAGGCGGGAAACGAATTTTGATTTACGACCTTTGGTCCAACCGACTGCTGCGCCGCGTGCAGCTTGGCGCGGTACCGGTCGACCTGGTCGCGACGGGCCGCACGGTCTACGCGCTGCTCGCATCACCCCCGGGGCTTATCAAGCTTGACGCGCGCAGCGATCCGTACGCGCTCGCCTGGCCGAGCGAGATTACCGAGCCGGCGCGTATTGCGTTGTCACCAAACGGCGAGCTGTTCATCCTCGAGCACGCCGGAACTCTGCAAGCGCGCGTTGTGAAGCATTCCGAGCCGGGCCAAATCATCGACGTCGAGTTTGCGACCGACATCGAGTTTCAAACCGGAGATCCGCTGCTGGTCCAGGCTTGCGGGAGCGATAAGCAAGTGCTGGTTGTGGCGCGGCGTCCCGGCGAAGATTTCCTGCGTTATTGTCTCGGCGAAAGCCAACCCGCTGTCTTGCCGCCGCTCAAGGCGCGTGGTTATGACGGTCTCGGGATTGTGCTCGCGCCCGATGGGCGCGTCGGATTCTGGACTCACAACGGCTTTCGTCACACGGTCGCGGCGCGATTGCGTTACTTGCCAACAGGCAGCGTGACCACGTTCAGGCTTGATAGTGGCGAGTTTCACACTGTCTGGGGCCGTCTGTTCTTAGATGCCTGCATACCGAAAGATACTGCGATAGTGGTGCGCTGCATCACCGCCGACGAGCCGCCGGATGAACCGGTGCTGCCGCGCTCGCGTCCCGCGAATACGAACGCCGATCCGCCGTTCGAGAATCTGTCGCCGCCCTTGCCGCCGCGATCGTTCAAGCAGCGGATCGAGAATGCTTTCGCGCAATCGATGCATCGCCGCGAGACCGGGCGTGAGCTGCCCTGGGTGCGTCCCACGGAAGACGATCCGTTCGAAACCTACGAAGCGCCGGTGCTCGCCGAGCCGGGCCGTTACCTGTGGGTGCGCATTGAACTGAGCGGCAACACGCGGACGACGCCGAGGGTCAAGGCCTTACGCGCCGAACACCCGACACACGATTATTTGCGCCGCATCCCGCGGACTTTCTCGCGCGATGAACAAATCGCCTCATTCCTGCGGCGCTACCTGGCACCGTTCGAGGGTGTGCTCGGCGAGCTTGAAGCAAAAGCCGACGCGCGCGGGGCCCTGCTCGATCCGCACAGCGCGCCGGCTGAGATTCTGCCGTGGCTGGCGAGCTTTCTCGGCTTGACGCTTGACGAACGAATGGCGCGCGCGCCGCGTCCGGGCGGACAAACCGAAGACGTGCGCCGCACCCTGATTGCCGAGGCGACGTTGCTCTTCCGGTTTCGCGGCACTGTGCCGGGATTGCGACGCTTTCTCGAAATCTATCTAGGGACGCAGACCGTCGTGATCGAGAAATTTCGCGTGCGTGGACTGGGGGGGGCGATGTTGGGAGATCCGACTGCGCTGACATCCAGCTCCGTTCTGGGCGCCGGCTTCCGGGTCGGCGGCGCGATTGGTGAAGACGGAACGCAGACGCTGACTGCGTCGGTCGAAGACGCTTTTGAAACGCATGCTCATCGCTTTGCCCTGATCGTTCCGGCCTCGCTTACGTCAGAGCAACAGGATGTCGTGCGTCAGATTCTGGAGCTGCACCGTCCGGCGCACACGCTTGTGGAAGTGTGTACGGTCGGGGCCGGTATGCGAGTTGGCCGGGGTTTGCACATTGCGCTGACTTCGATCATTGGGCGCAGCGATGGCTTCACCCAGTTGCAGCTTGGCAATGCGCTGCTGGGACGCGGCGCGATCCTTGGAAAGCCGGAAGCCGGCACCGTGATCGGCGGCAGCAAGCTCGGCGAAGACAGTCGGGTTGGTTAAAAGGGCGGCAATGCAGGAAGTGCGGATTCACAAATTTGAGACTCACTATCGGCTGCCAAAGCGCGCGTTGGCCGAGCGTCGGCGGCTGGATCAGGTGAGGGCGCTGGTGCTCGACACAGCGTTGGAACTCGCGCTGGAGCGCGCTGGCGTGCCGGAAGACGGCGAGTTATGTATTCGAACCCTCGTTGCACCGATCCGCCTTCGTCTCAGTGGAACGGATGCGTCGCTTGTCCTGGATTGGAGCGTCGCGCTGGCCCACGAGATTTCGCGCGCGCTACGCGATGGCTCAAGTCCGAACATGGTCTTCTATTACTCACGCAGGCAAGCGCTGATGGATTTGGTAATTAAAGTCTCTCGCGGCGACGTGAGGCGTATCTGGGCGTGGAGGCAACTGGGACTCTGGCGCTCCAATGACCAATCTAGTGATAGGGCTAACGAAAGACAGGCGGTCCTCGAGTTGGCGCACGCTCTCTGCGCTGAACCCGCGATGGTCGTTCCTGCTCTGCGCGTTTTGGCGGTTGAGGGAGGGCTGCAGCACATTGCGAACCGACTAACTGGAAGGGAATGGGAAGCGCTCGCACTCGCGGCTCTGTCGGCAATCGGAGCGGCGCACTTACTTTCCGAAGCAGATCACGCGCTGTCGTCGCGTGATCTGCGTGATGCGTTGCGCGTGCTCAACGGCTCGCGCGTGCTACGCGCGATTACGTCTTCAAGCGCTTTGCGCGAGGCAAGCATTGAAGCCCGGCGGGCAGTCGCGGCGCTGGCGGTGCTGGATGCTGAGCCGATGTTGCTTCGGACTGATAGCGCGCAAATCGTGATCGCCGTCATCGCCGAAGCGACACGTTCGGCGCCCGTTGAAACGATAAATGTCTTACCTGAGCAACTGCCGTCTGGCACCTTGGCCTTGACTGAACGATCACAACTCCGCGCGCCGGGTTCAATAGAGCGAACGCGGGAAGCTGAGTTTGAAGGGGCCGACGCGATCACTGAACCAGACGAGGAGGAAGCCAAACCGGTCGATCTGCGCCGGCGAGCCTTTACGCGTTTCGGCGGTTTGCTCTTTCTGCTCGGTCTAATCGAGGACCTTTGCTTGCCCGAAGAAATCATCGCGCACCCGGCGCTGGGCGCGCGCCCGCTTCTTTGGGTAATTCATCAACTTGCGCTAGCGCTGTTGACGATCGAGCCAAACGATCCGGCGGCGCTGGCCTTCGCGGGCCGGCCGCCCGATGCCAGGCCGCCGTCAGAGGAGCAAGAAGCGCCAACCGAAATCGAGGCTCGCGCGACCAAGACTTTCGCCGCACGCATCGTCAAGCGTTTGGGTGCGCTGCTCGATTTCGAGGATGCGATCCAGACCTGTTTGCTTGAGTTCGTTTGCTGTCGCCGCGCTGAGATCGTTGCCGATCCCGGTTGGATTGAAGTGAGGTTTTCGCTTGATGAAGTTTCGACTGAGATTCGACGCGCCGGCGTCGATCTCGATCCCGGCTATCTGTCCTGGCTGGGAGTAGTCGTGAGATTTGTCTATGAGTGACCAAGTGACGACGAATGGAGACACGGCGGGGACGGTTGATGTGAGTGCGCGGTTGACTCGCGAGGCCGGCATTCTGTCCGGCTACCTGGCTCATTTCCTCGCTGCGTCCATACCCAATGCCGAAGGTTTAGCCGGCGAAGGTCAGGCATTCCTGCAAGCTCTGTTCGAATCGGTCTCCGAAGGCCGTCCGCTCTCCTCGTGGTCGCGCAACCCGCTCGACCGCAGACCGCCTGGCGAGGCGCATCCGATCGACCGTCTGGGGGATTTGCTCGAGCTCTCATCGACTGAGATGCAACTGCTTGTGCTCGGCGGGTTGAGCGAAGAGCACGAAGGCCTGGCTTCGATTCTGCGCACCCTGCACCCGCGCGGCGAACCGCGCGCGACGGTCGGCCTGGCGGCTCAGCTTCTATGCAACGACCAACTCGACCGGCGCGCTTTTCGCGCGCTTATCGAGACAGGCGCCGTGATGAGAAGCGGCGCCCTCCGCGTGACCGGCGATGGACCTTTCTTCGAGCATTCGTTGCAACCGGCTGAAGCCCTGTGGTCCGCATTACACGGAATCGATGTGTGGCCGGCGGCGGTGATCAAACTCGATGGGCCGATTGCCAGCGCCGGCCTCGACGAATGGTTCGCTACAGACGGCGCAACGCGCGCTGCCGGCGCCATCCGGCGTGGTGAGACTTGCACTGTAATGATCACTGCAGATAACGAAGAGGCCGGGTTCGATCGCGCGATCGCGCTGGTGGCTCACGCCGGCGCCGAACCTGCAGGCATCCTGTTACCGCCGTCGCCCGAGGCGAGCTTGGAGAAGCTGATCCAGGTTCATGCGCTCGTGAGAGGAACAGTGCCGGTCTTGAAGCTGACGGCGGCTGATGGTCCGGGAACGCCGGAGGTCCCGTCTTTCGCCGGCTTCCCGGGCGTGATCGTCGCGTGCGGGCGCTCGGGGGCAGCGTGCGCTCGCGGGGGGCGTCCGTTGCTGGCTCTGCCGGTGGAGCGCCTTATGTCTCCGGCCAGACGACAGATGTGGCGCGAGACGATTCCTGCGATGGCTTCGCAGGCGTCGTTTCTCGCGGCGCGCTACCCGGTCGAACCCTCAACGGCAGCGGCTGTCGCCGCCGATCTGCGATTTGTCTCCGAGCTTGAGAATCGCGAGCCGACGGTGGACGACGTGGCGATGAGCATTCGCGCGCGGGGCAGCATTTCGCTTTCGACAGGAGTGAGGCTCATTCGCCCGCGGGCCACCTGGAAGGACCTGGTCTTGCCAGAGGACCGGCTCGAGCAATTGCGCGAAGCAATTTCGCGCTTGGAATTGCAGGCGCGCGTCTTCGATGAGTGGGGCTTCCTGCGTGACCGCACCGGTGCGCGAGGTGTCCGCTTACTCTTTACCGGCCCGCCCGGAACCGGCAAGACGCTGTCTGCCGAAGTGCTCGCGAACTCGCTCAACGTGGACCTGCTCTTTGTCGATCTGTCGCGCGTGGTGTCGAAATGGATTGGCGAAACAGAAAAGAATCTCTCGGCGGTATTCGACGCGGCGGAGCGCGGGCAGGCGGCGCTCTTTTTTGACGAAGCCGACGCGCTATTCGGCAAGCGCACCGAAGTGACAGACGCGCACGACCGCTACGCCAATCTCGAAACAGCGTATCTGCTCACGCGGTTGGAGCAGTTTGAGGGTCTGGCGATTCTGGCCACCAATCTGCGGCAGAACATTGACGCGGCTTTCTTGCGGCGATTGGAGTTCGTCGTTGATTTCGAGGAGCCCGATCGCGACGAGCGCTTCGCGCTCTGGCGCTGCCATTTGCCAGCGGACGCGCCGCTCGCCGATGACGTCAATCTTTACGAACTGGCGGCGCTGTATCCAGTCGTAGGCGGGGTGATTCGTAATGCTGCCGTGGCCGCCGGTTTTCTCGCGGCGACAGATGGCGCGCCCATTGATCGCCGTCACTTCGTCAACGCCATCCGGCGAGAATACTTAAAAGCGGGCCGGTCGTTCCCGGGCGTACCAGTCGGCATGATTGCTTAGCAAAGTGAACGCTGATGATTGCCAAGAAACAGAGTGCTCGCAAAGTTCGCAAGCTTAAGAGAGCTGGTGTTGTGAGCATGAGCAGTTCTATCAAAGGAGAATTTATGGCTGATCCCACAACGACCCTCGAGTACGCAACGCAAAGGAGCGAAGCCGCGAAACAGGCTGTCACCGACGCGCAAGTGCACCTTGCCGAAGCGCAGGCGGCTATCACCACCAAGCGCGATGAACTCGCCACAGCCACGGCCGCCTTCGTTGATCTGGAAAAAACCGCCGGCGAGATTCGCAAGAAACTGGGGGTTATCCCGACGCCGGTTGACGGCCCGAAGCTCCTCGACGATCTTGAACAGGTCATCATCGGCTCGCGCGCCAAGCAGGCGGCGATCTTGAAAGCCGGATCGGACCTGCGTGCCGCACAGGCGGACTCGGATCGAGCGCAAGCCGAACTGGCTGCGGCATCGGCAGGTCGGGCCAAAGCCAATTCCGATTTGCTTCAAGCCAGCCAGTCCGACAGCCTGCGCAACCTCTGGAAGAACGCCCTCGCCGGTGAGCCGCTCGTGACGATCAAAGACGACGCGGACCTCGCGCTCACAACCACACCCTTGACCGAAGCCGAAACGCGCGTCAACGATGACCTGCCGAAGAGCCTGCGCGATCGCGCCATCGAGCGACGCACCGCAGAAGCCGATCGTTTCGCGAATGCCCTGGAGAGCGTGCTAACCGCTGAGGATCGCTTGCTAACAGAGCGCGAGAAAACCGGCGCGGCCGGCACGGTTGAAAGCACGCGCATCCGACTGCTGCGCACCGAAGCCGCCGCCAGAGATTTCGTCAACAACACCAAGAGCCGCTTCGATCAGGCGCAGGCGCTGCTCACACAGGTCGCTGATAAATCGCGCTCCCCGCTCACGCCCGAACAGACCGCAGCGCTCACCGATGCGACCTTGAAGGATGCGCGTGGCGACGCAGCGGCAGCAGAAAAAGCGCTGGATGACCTGAGGAAGATTGTTGAAGACAAGCAAGCGGTGCTCGATCAAGCGAAGCTCGACGCCATTGTCACTTCTGATAAAACAGCCGTGGGGCCGGCTGAGAAGGACTTAAAGGATGCGCAAGATAAGCTCACGCCTGCCCTGGCCTCTTACGATCCCAGCGTGTTGGACGCCTGGGAAGCGGCGGCACCCGATGCGACTTGGCGGCTGCTCGACGACTTTGAAAGGGCAAAGGCCGTGCTCACAATGCTGAGCGCCTCCGATCCGTCCAAGCTCGCGACGGATCTCACTAACGCCGAGACGAAATACGTCGAAGCCATGCTCGCCGCCGATGCAAGCGCCGCCCTGCTCACTCAGCTTGCCGCTGAGCAGGCACGCCGCGACGCGCGGCAACAGAGCGCGCTGCAATCTGAGAGCAATAGCCTCTTCAGCGCTTTGCGCGGTGATAACTAATAGACGAAGGAGACGCGTTATGGCTAACACGCCTGATCTGGGTACTTGCCTTGCCACTGACGACGGACTCAGCGAGTTGCTGCCGCTCAGTCCCTTCAAAGCCTTGCACTATCACTTCGGCATGCTGCTGGGCGTGGACGATTTTGAAACTGAGCAGGCTTACCACCGCGCCAAGATGCGGCTGCACAACGCCTGGCTGCATCGCGAGGGAGTCGTTTGGGGCTTCGGCGTAAAGCTCGATACGGACCACGGCGAGATTCGCGTGACGCCAGGACTCGCGCTCGATGCGGCGGGTCACGAGTTGCACCTCGAAGGTGAGGCTTGTCTCAATCTTGGAGAGTGGTTCGACAAGCACCAGCAAGACCCCGGCTTCACGGTCACAACTACAAATGGCAACACGGCGTTCAACGCGCACGTGGTGATTCGCTTCAAGGCTTGTTTGACGCGGCAAGTCCCGGCGCTGATGGAACCGTGCGACAACGCCGGAACAGGCACCGCGTACTCGCGCGTCTGCGAGACCGTGGAGATTCTATTGCTGCCCAATCAGGCCCCCGCGCGCGTCTATCCCTATCACCGACTGCGTTTGATGTTCGGCCTGGACGAGCCGAGGCTGAAAGAAAACTCAACCGACAGCACGCCGGAAGATCAAGCGGTGCTCGATGAAGTCAAAAACATTCAAGCGCTGCCCGCCGCACAGCAGCCTGCCGCGTGGCTCGCAGCCTTTCATCGCTTTGCCGCGCTCGATGAGATCGACCTGCGGCCCGCGATCAGCGAAGACGGCGCGCGGATCCTGTTCTTCCCCGGTAGAGATGATGACCCGGTTGTTCTGGCTGACATCACCGGCATCATGCTCACCAGGCAAAACAATGGTTGGGTGGTGAGCGGCGGCGCGGTTGACACTTCAGTCAGACCGTCGCACGTAGCGACTACGACCATTCAAGACCTTCTCTATCGTCCAATCCTCGCCGCGTCCGAAACGGGAGCAGAAGACATCGGGCCGCGCGTCGTGCCGGGCTCCGTCCTGCTGCTGACGTCGACGGCCATCGAGTTTCGCGTGGACAGGGAACTACACGACGCCAGCGTCAAGCCTGCTGCCTTCTGCGTCACCTGGTTCGATCCGGCAACAGGCTGGCATAAGGCCAATATCCGCACCGCCTCATATGGCGGCGGCGAGACGTTGACCGTCAACCTAGAACTGAAGAGTCCCGTCCATGGTAGGGTGCGTCTGATCGTCTACGGGACCGGCCCGGAACCGCTGCTCGGACTCAACCTCGTTCCATTCGCGGGCGCTGCGGGTGGGCCTCCGGGGACTCCACACAACGGGCACGACTTCGCTTACGTTCTAACTTGAAGAGGAAGGAACTGACATGCCGACGAACAGTTCAGAATAGCTCGTGCTGGCAAGCAACGAGGGCACCGTGATGATTGCGTCGATGTTGCCGCTCAGTGCGCGCAACCTGCCGCCGGCCGCCGGAGCCACTGTCGACGCGCGAGCGCAACGAGGATCCGATTTCGCTTTGATGAAGGAGAGGAACTAGTTATGCCGACAATAGACTCGTCCGAGACACTCGTTCTGGTAAGCCAGCAGAATGGCCTGGTCATCATTCCATCGTCAACGCCGCTGACAAGGCTCAACTACTTCGACGGCAAGTTCCTCCGCGCCGCCGACCTGCAGACCGAGCAGGAATACTTGCGCCAACTCGTCGAGCAATCGAATCAAGCCAGCGGCTCGGGGGTCGCGCGCGGCTTCGATCTTACCCTCGGCAGCGGCGATACTCTCAACATCGGGGCCGGTCTCGCCATCGACCCCGGCGGGCGCGTGCTGTTGTTGCCGCAGAGTGTCACCCTTAACACTCAGGAGCTCATCGACAAGTCGCGAGAGCTGCAGGCCAGCCTCGCAAGACCGATAAGCGCGGCCGCCGGCGGCTTCGAGACCTGCGAACCCACGAGCACCACGCCGCCCGCCAATCTGATTCCGGCAAGCGACCTTTACCTGATCGTGCTCTCGCAAGCGGAGGCGCTCTGCGGAGAAGAGGATGTCTTCGGAAAGCTCTGCGAAGAAGCATGCACCACCAGCACCGACCGGCCTTTCTTGCTCGAAGGCGTGATCGTGCGCGCGATTCCTCTTGTCTTGGGAACACCGCTTCCAACCTCGACAGCGGTACCACTGACGGCCACGCATTTGCGCTCGCGTGTCGCTTCGGCTTACTTCGAGGATGAACGGCGGGTGATCGCGAGTTTGATTTCGCGGGCTGGACTCGCCCTACAGACCTGGTGTCTGGGAGCGAATCCGGCCGCGGGCAACGGCGTCCCCATCGGAGTGTTAGCCCGAGCCGGCGCGACAACGGTCTTTCTCGATGCCTGGACCGCGCGCCGCGAGTTGATCAATACGGGGGCGGAGCGCTACTGGCGGTGGCGAATGATGATGCGTCCGTGGGACGTCTTCCTCGCGCAGATTCTTCAATTCCAGTGCCAGCTCCGCGACCTGTTCCGCTCGACTCCAGTTCCGGCCGGCGACGTTGCCCCCTGCGGCGGCGCGCTCGGCGCCGTCAACGAAGCGGCGGCGGCGGTTACTGAGCTCCAGCAGTTTTACGAATCTACCACGACGCGCTTCGCCGATCTAAGAGTGCCCATTGACGACTCGATGACATTCGCAGGCGGATCAACCCGTCTCGCGGCGTTGGGCACCAGACTCGCCGGCGTCAGCCAGGCGTTGGCCGCCGCGCCGCGGGACAGTGTGCTCATCAACGGCGGCATCGTCGAGTTGCCGAGCGCGGGCTACTTGCCGGTGGTGCCGGGCGCGGGCGCGACGATCAATCAACAGGTTCATCAGTTAATGGGCGACGGCGTTGATCTTCGCTTTTGCGTAGTGCGGCCCGATTACGTGGCTCACGCGCTGGAAGAAGCTCAGCATATGGAGCGCATCTCGCTTGTCTATGGGCTCGACCACCCTGGGGACAAGCCAAGAGTGGACATCCTGGTTCCGGACGGCACGATACTCGAGGTCGCGCGAGCCGGGCTCCGCAACGGGTTCGAAACGCAACTAACCCTCTTGCCTCTGCTAGGCGGTCTTCTGAACCCCACATTCACGGAAGCCCGAGCGGTGATCCAACCGTCGCAGGTCTTCCACGGAGTAACCCGCATGGCGGTCCTTCCCGACGGCGGGGGAGCCATGTACTCGGCGGGCTTTATCCCGGCCAGCCAGTTCATATTTGACCAGATCTCCGTGTTTGAGATTGGCGCCGCTGCCGCACAGGAGCGTGCGATTGTACGCAGTCCTGGACCCACTTTCGGCTACTGGCTTGAGCTCAACTCTGACAAGAACGTGTTCGCCATGAGCCAGAATGAAGTATCGAGTGTTAGCGGTCGCGCGATCATTGCGGAGACCGCGTCTTCGGGATCGGTTTTTGTAGACCTACGCGTGTGGGGTCAGTTTCGAGTGACGGCCCCGGGAGCTAGCGCCGTTACGGGCCAGTTGTCGGTTGTGGGAGTTGCGATTCTCAAGACTGGCACGACGCCGACGACAACACAGGCGAAAAGCCTCAACCTCGTGACGCGCGTGGCGTTGTCGAGCCCCATCGCGGGAGGCTCGAGGGTCGGTGTCACCGTACAAGCGGTGTCTGGTACGGACGTTTTCTTTAGCGCTGAATGGGGCAAGGACCCGATCACTGCCAATGGCGGTGTCACGACTAGCGGTTCGAGTACCGTTGCCGCTACATCCGAACTCCACCCGAACCCTGACGTTTACCAGGTGACCAACGCACGCCATGGCCAGGCGATCTCGGGGTTGCAGGTCGTAGGCTCGGCCCTTGCCGACGCGGGTTTCGTCAATACTGCTTCTAACCTGCTCTTTCCTCCTTTGCCTCCCGCAAGCGACGAGTTGATCGTCCGCGGCACTAGAGACTGGGTGCTGTTCCATCGCCGAAGGACCAAGCAGTGCGCGGTAGAAGTGAAAGCGCCTCCCATGCCGCCACCTCGCCAGTATGCGGTCTATCACCTGGCACTAACCGATGATGGTGGCAAGCTTAGCAGCCAGCTTGCGGAAGTGAAGGCTTGGTTGAACGGGGGCGACGTCTCTGCGCCGCCCTTCGTTCCCGTTGTTGACGTCGAGTTCCAGGGTGGCGTTGCATCGCTCATTTCAGACCCGGCAGCGATCCGAACCGATTGGAGCGCTAAGAACCCGGGCAACACTCTCCTTTATGGCGCAATCGCAAGCACACCGGCCGCGGCGGCCGAGGGCGACGATCTGGCGTCGAGTCGTCTCGCACAAATCGAGATGGTCGTATCTTCCAGCTCTCCCCCCGCTGCCACGATCGTATCCGAGTTGTTGCCCGCAGTCCCGAGATCGCCAGTGGTAGCCGGGCCCGACGGCGTGATCGTTCTCGTCACGGCTAGACCGGTGCCGGTATGCCACACGGTCGCGCGGATGATAGATGGCGCAAGCATCGGTCGTATCAACAAGGGCTCCACGAGTGGCGACCTGGCAACCATTTCTAACAAACTTGCGAACAAAGTCGGCGACGTGTCCTTCGATCAGGGGACGGCTACGGTAGCCGGCAACAGCCTCGCGCCAGTTGTAAACACCTTGAAGACGCAGGGTGGGATTCCCGTGGCCGCGCTGGTCGTCTCAGGATCCGGTGACTCCGCTGCGAACGTAGCGGCCCACAAAGCTCAAGCAGAAGCGATAATGAGTGCGCTCGGGCCATCGACGATCACAGTGGATGCGGTTAGTATCCCGGTGCCTTCACTGGTAGGTTGCCCCGCGATTACGTTCATTCAGTTTTCCTCGAGTGCAGTTGTAGCCGACAAACCAGCGCAGCAGGTATTACCGAAGGCCGACATCCCGGCGGCGACGAATAAAACAACGAAGGCAAAGACAAACACGGGCCGAGCAAAGCCCGCCGCGCGACGCAAGCGAAAGAAGTAA
>JADGNW010000122.1 GCA_017883315.1 Blastocatellia bacterium
AGCGGATCGAGCCACGCGTTATACGGACCCGTCCCGGTTGACGTGTACAAGAACGGAACCGATTCGTGCAGATCGTGCAGGATCGCCGGATGATATTCCAGAAACGTCTTCATCTGATTCCGCGAAAGCGCTAAACCCATTCCGAGCCCGTCGCGATTGTTGTCGTGCGCAACGTATTTTCCCCAGTAGAGCAGCGGCGGCGCCTGCTTGTTCGGGTTCGCCTTGCGATAGTTGTAGACGTCAACCGACCGATCGCGGCCGTCGACCTCGAGCGCCGGCGTGATCATCACGATCACGTTCTTGCGAATCGCGTCGATGAGCGGCGAGTCCTCAACCGCAAGCCGGTACGCAAGCTCCATCAACATCTCACAGGAGCCTTGCTCGGGGGAATGAATCGAGCCCGACGCCCAGTAGAACACCTTGCCTTCTCCGATCAATTGTTGAGCATCGGCGTCATTGATCTTGCGCGGATCGGCGAGCTTCGCAGTGATTTCTTTGTAATGATCCAGCTTTGCGATGTTAGCTTCATCGCTCACGACGACGAGCATCTGCTCCTTGCCTTCTTCGCTTCTCTCCGGAGCGGTGAATACTCGAACACGCGGCGTCGATTTCTCAAGCTCGCGATAGTAGCGATACATGTCTTTCGTGTAAGTCAGCTTGTTGGGAGTGCCGATGACGTAGCCGAGCACCTTGTCAGGCGAGGGCACCTTGTCCGAGGCCGGGAGGTGATCGACAACCTCGGTCAGGAAGTATTTCTCGGTGGTGTACTCTTTGATCTTCGCCGTGTATTCCTCGTTGATCTTTGAAGCGCTGGCGGCGGCTTTAGCTTTCTCTTTTTTCTGTGGCGCGGGATCGGCAGCGCGTCCGGTGCCGGCAAGAACCGCAAACATCGCGACCGCAATCGCTAGCGCGAGCGTCATCCTGAGTGGAAACAAGCGTCCTGGATTCATGGTGTCCTCCATAACGGAAAGTTCTTATTACTGGGATCGTGGGTAGAGAAGATAGTTCAAACCGGGATACACAGGGAGCAGGGTAGACTCGGCCTAAGATCGTCCTGTGTATCCTGTCTATCCCTGATTAATCCTGATGAAGCTGGCAGAGCGTGCTCGCGTCCGCGCCAGTGGAAGCACGGCCACGAGCGCGCCCGCCTGACGCTTAAGACTGAAAAACTCATCAGGCGGTTACAAAAAACAATTTCGTCATCCTGGGAGCAGCAATCGTGTCAGCAAAAACTGGCTTTTGCAAGGCTGGGAGCGTACGCATCCTGCTTGCAAAACCGGTCGAACGGCAGCGTGCTTTTCCACGAGCGTACCCCTGACAAGAGAGGCAGAGATGCCTCGCTCACAGACTCGTTGACTTGATCAATGAAAAGTCATAACCTCGCGCATCGTGAGTTAGCGAGGCCGCTTTGTCAGAGCTTGAGGCGAAACAACCGAATACCGGAGTAGCGCTATCGGCGGAGGGCACACCATCTGTACGAGATGAAGCAGATCCCTGGGACTGGGACCGAGTCGTCGTCCCAATGCTTTGGTTCTTTGGTACCAATGCTGTGATTCAGGAGATCTTTCACAATTGGTTGCCATTGTATCTCTCGGACGGCATTGCCTTCTTCATCGCCGGGTTAGTCGTTTTTCGTTTCCGAGGCCCGCGTTGGGCCCGTTACGGTTTCCGCCAATGGCTGGCCTTCTTTCTACTGGTTTCTGCGGGCGTAACGTTGCTGCATGTTCTGTTGTCCGCTTTGCCATCGTATCTCTCGCTCGGCACTATAGTGTTCCTCGCCGGGTTAGCCCTTTTTCGTTTTCGAGGCCCGCGTTGGGTTCGTTACGGTTTCGTCAAATGGGTGGCCTTATGCCTACTGATTTCGGCAAGCGTATCGTTGCTGGTTTTTCTGTTGTCCGCTTTCCTATCCGTGGTGGTTCGAAGGTGACAAATGGGTCTGCGGAGCAACGATAGGATAATCGCTCCCGGGCTCGTGGACTTGATCAATGAAAAGTCATAATATCGCGCATCGTGACGCGGGCCATACGAGGCGTGATTGTGTCGGAGCCTGATTCCAAACAAACGAATCTTGAAAGCAATCGGCCTGCGTATGGCGCAGGCCCGAGCCAACCCGACGCTGCCTCATCGGACCGAAGCATAGTACCGATGCTCTGGTTCATAATTCCCTTTAGCGTCGTGGTGTCGATCTTGAAGAAGTGGTTGCCATGGTACCAGGCGATGGGTATCGGCTGCTTCGTAGCGGGGCTGGTATCTTACCGGTTCAGAGGCCCGCGCGAGCGCCATTACGGCTTCGGAAAGTATTTGGTCTTCTACCTGCTCGTGTCGGTATGCTTTTCCATGCTGGCGCTTGCGATGGAGGCTCTGTGGTCCGCGATGTTTAGGTGAAATAATCTGCTGCGTGGAGGAATGATGAGGACAAATGCGTTGCTGCTCTCTATGGTGATGATTCTGGCAGTTAGCCTGCCGGCTAGTACCCAAACCGCTCCTAAGCTCGAAGCCTTGAAGCACGAAGCGATCGCCGAAGTCGATGGCCTCAAGGTTCTTACTCAACAAATGGTCGATCAAATCTTCAGCTTCAGCGAGCTTGGATTTCAGGAATACGAAACTTCAAAGTACATAACCGGCATCCTCGAGAAGAACGGTTTCAAAGTCGAGCGCGGCGTCGTTGGCATACCCACCGCCTGGGTCGCTACTTACGGATCGGGTACGCCCGTAGTTGCGTTCATCACCGATATCGACTGCATCCCGCGAGCCTCGCAGAAGCCCGGCGTCGCTTATCACGATCCGATCGTTGAGGCCGCGCCAGGTCACGGCGAAGGTCACAACTCCGGCCAGGCGGTGAACGTGACGGCGGCAATCGTGTTGAAGAAGCTGATGGAGAAATACAAAATCGCGGGCACGATCAAGCTCTTCCCCGGCGTCGCAGAAGAACTGGTCGCGACGAAAGCTTTCTACGTGCGAGCCGGCCTCTTCAAAGACGTCGACATCGTGCTCGGTTGTCACGTCGATTCGGATTTCGTGACCTCCTACGGACAAGCCGCTAACAACAGCGGGCTGATTTCTGTTCAGTACTCCTTTCACGGCAAAGCGGCTCACGCGGCGGGCGCGCCGTGGTCGGGCCGCAGCGCTCTCGATGCGGTCGAGTTGATGGACACGGGTTGGAACTTTCGCCGCGAGCATCTGCGATTACAGCAGCGCTCGCACTACGTGATCATCGACGGAGGCGATCAGCCTAACGTCGTGCCGTCAGAAGCCGCGGTTTGGTATTACTTCCGCGAGCTTGATTATCCGCACATCA
This sequence comes from Blastocatellia bacterium, assembly GCA_017883315.1. Classification (GTDB taxonomy): domain Bacteria; phylum Acidobacteriota; class Blastocatellia; order UBA7656; family UBA7656; genus Onstottus_A. The sequence continues at coordinate 3,299 of JADGNW010000122.1, forward strand.
AGGAACTCTACGAGCTTGGCAACAAGATGGCTCAAGCCGCGACGATGATGACCGATACGACGGTTACTCAACGCGTGGTTGGTTCTGCGTGGCCGTGTCACTTCAACAAAGTAATAGCGGAGATTCAGCAGAAGAACATCGAGATGATTGGCATGCCTGAATGGAGCGAAGCCGATCAGACTCTCGCAAAGGCGCTGCAGAAGGAGATCGGCGCGAAAGTTGAAGGCTTGAAGACCACAGTCAAACCGATTGAAGCGCCAAAGGAGCCAACCGGCGGAGGCTCGGACGACGTTGGCGACATCTCGTGGAACGTGCCGATGGTTTATATGCGCTACCCTGCGAACATACCGAACCTGCCGGGGCACGCGTGGCCGAACGCGGTTGCGATGGCGACGCCGATCGCGCACAAAGGCTCGACCGCCGGCGCGAAAGCCCAGGCTACAACCGCGCTCGACTTCTTGCTTCACCCGGACTTGATTAAACAGGCGTGGGAATATTTCAAGGATGTTCAGACCAAAGACATCAAGTACACGCCGCTGATCAATCCGACTGATCAACCCGCGATTGAGTTGAACAAGGAGAAGATGGATAAGTTCCGGCCCGAGCTGAAGAAGTACTACTACGATCCGACGAAGTACAAGACGTATCTCGAACAACTCGGCATCCAGTATCCGACGGTGAAGAAGTAGAGCCGCCGACTCGTCTTATCAGAGAGCGCTGACACAACACGGTGCGCCCAATCATATCGGGTTTGCGGTGAGTGCTCGCGGCAGGTTTTGAACCAGGATGCGTCGTCCGACGCGATTACGGCACGGATTCGTTTGTTAAAATAGTTTCAGAGTGTTGCACTGGCTAAGGCTAAGTTGTAGGAGGGCGCAATGAAAGCATTTAGGGGACGAATCTCGATCATAGTCGTACTCTTTATGATTTCTACCTCATTGGCGCAAACTGATTTGAGTTCCTTATCGAAGAGGCTTCAAACCTCAATTGTAACGATCACATCATATGATAAGGAAAATCGAGTTCTGAAAAGAGGTATAGGCTGCTTTACCAGCCGAACCGGCGAGATAGTGACGCGGCGCCGCTTGTTCCCTACGGAAACCGACCACGCTGAAGGGAGAACATCCAACGGAAAGAATTATCGAGTGATCCGTCTACCGAACGACGACGCTAAGTCCGACCTCGTGTTGATCTCCATCAACATACCTCCCGAGCGCGTGAACCCCGCAGTCTTCACTCGCAAGATACCCCAGCTTAGCGAGCGAATTGTCACCTTCAGATTGGTGGGGCATGAGCAGCAACTCGTCGAAGGAACGGTTTCAGAAATTGAAGAATCTCCTTCAGGCAAAGTCATCCGCATAGTTGCGACCCTGAGCGCAGACTCAGACGGCACTCCTGTCTTCGATACAAGCGGGGAGCTTGTCGGCGTGGCGGCCGTTTTGAACGCAGAGGCTCCGACTTTTACCGCTAACGCTGGCGAGTCGCTCGACGGTCTTGTGCCTGCTGTTTCAGAGAAGATGGCGGAAATGTCCCGCATCATCAAACCCAAGCCGCTTAACAGTCCGATGCCTCAGTACACCGATCTAGCAAGGTATCATGGAGTGCAAGGCGCAGTGTCAATCCGAGTCTTGATCGGAGAAGATGGTAAGGTGCTTCAGGCCAAGTTGATCAAGGGTCTACCAGACGGTCTGGATGACGAGGCCTTGAAGGCGGCTTTTAGGCTGAAGTTTAAACCAGCGACGTTGGATGGCAAGCCGGTCAAGTATTGGATGCCGATTCTTGTCGAGTTCAAGCTTGGCCGATAGAGTGAATATCTAAGCACTACTTAAATTGTCGGAGATGGAGGCTCAGCAATATGTTGGACACTCGCAGAGTTATAACGCGCTGGTCGCTACTCTTAAGCATAGCAACCGTACTCTCGGTTATCGCGTCAACGCTGGTGCCCTTCGGAATCGCGCAAGAACGTTATGATGCTAGCCTCTACTCAGGCTTGCGGTGGCGGATGATCGGTCCGTTTCGCGGAGGCCGAGTCAACGGCGTATCCGGCGTCCCTTCGCAGCCCAACACCTTTTACTTCGGGTCGGTCGGCGGCGGTGTGTGGAAAACTACAAACTCGGGCCGGACGTGGGCGCCGGTGTTTGACTCGCAGCCAATTGCGTCGATCGGAGCAATCGGAGTTGCGGCATCCAATCCAAACGTCGTCTACGTCGGCAGCGGTGAGGCCGATATGCGCTCGCAGATTTCCCACGGCAACGGAATGTACAAGTCCACCGACGCGGGGAAGACCTGGACGCACATTGGTCTGGACGGCACGCGGCAAATCGGCCGAGTCCTGGTCGATCCGAAGAACCCAGGCGTCGTGTTCGTAGCCGCGCTCGGACACGCTTACGGAGCGAATCCAGATCGAGGCGTTTATCGGTCGCGCGACGGCGGAGCAACCTGGGCAAAGGTGCTGTTCAAGAACGACAACGTCGGTGCGATTGATCTCGCGTTCGATCCACAGAACTCTCAGATCATCTACGCGAGCTTGTGGAACAGCCGTCGTCCGCCCTGGAGCATCTACCCGCCGTCGTACGGAGCGGGCGGCGGCATTTTCAAATCAACGGATACCGGCACGACCTGGCAGCCGTTGACGAGCGGATTGCCAACCGAAGGCCTCGGGCGTATCGGTCTCGCGGTTGCTCCGACCAATCGCAATCGTGTCTACGCCATTGTCGATGCGAAAGAGGGCGGGCTGTATCGCTCGGATGACGCGGGCGCGACGTGGGCAAAGATATCAGGCGACAATCGCATCTGGGGGCGTGGCTGGTACTTCTCGAAGACGGTGGTCGATCCAAAGAATCCGGATATCGTTTACGCTTCGAACACGTCGCTCTATCGCTCTACCGACGCCGGCAAGAGCTGGACTCCAATCAAGGGCGCGCCGGGTGGTGATGATTACCATCAGCTCTGGATCTATCCCGACGATCCGAATCGAATGATCCTCGGCAGCGATCAGGGCGCAGTCGTGAGCGTCGACGGAGCGCAGACGTGGAGTTCCTGGTACAACCAGCCGACTGCTGAGATGTATCACGTGGCAGCCGACAATCGATTTCCGTACTGGCTGACCGGAGCCCAGCAAGACAGCGGCTCGGTGGGCGTGCCCTCGCGCAGCATGCACGCAGAAATCTCGATGCACGAGTGGACGCCCGTCGGCGCCGGCGGTGAGTCGGATTACACGGCACCGGACCCGCTCCATCCGGAAATTCTTTTCGGCGGCCGCGTCGAGCGCTGGAACGTCATCACCGGTGAAACGAAAAATATCTCGCCCGAACGCGGCATGAGTGAGCCCGCGCGGCACACATGGACGTTGCCGCTGGTCTTCTCTCAAGCCGATCAGCATGCGCTTTACTTCAGCAATCAGTTTCTATTCAAGACCACCAACGGCGGTGAGAGCTGGACTACAGTAAGTACCGATCTGACGAGGGAAGATCCCGGCGTGCCGCCAAACCTCGACGAGGCGACGGCCGCCGATGCCCCGAAGGAAAAGCGGCGCGGTGTGATCTACACGATTGCTCCCTCGCCTCTGCGCGCGTCCGTGATTTGGGTTGGCACTGATGATGGACTTATTCATGTAACCAAAGACGATGGGAAGACTTGGCAGAACATCACGCCGCCCGAGCTGACGCCGTGGAGCAAGGTGGTGATGATGGAGGCGTCGCACTTCGACGCTAATGAAGCTTACGCGGCGATTGATCGGCATCGCCTGGAAGACTACGAGCCTCATGTCTATCGCACGCGCGACGGCGGCAAGAGCTGGCAGACGATCACGAATGGTCTGCCCGCGGGCGTCTACATGCAAACTGTGAGAGAAGACCCTGGGCGAAGAGGGTTGCTGTTCGCGGGCACCGAGCTCGGCGTGTTCGTTTCGTTTGATGACGGAGATCATTGGCAATCGCTTCAGCTTAACTTGCCGCCGTGCTCGATGCGCGATCTGGTGATTCATAACGACGACCTAATTGTCGGAACGCACGGGCGCGGAATCTGGCTCCTTGATGACATAACGGCTTTGCGTCAGATAGGCGGTGAAGTGGTTCACTCAGACGCGTTTCTGTTTCGGCCCGCCGATGCGATCAACATCCCGCCCCCAAGCGAGAACGGAACACCACAGCCTCGCGATGAGCCGCTTGCGGAGAATCCTCCTTATGGCGCGATCATTGATTACTACCTGGGGTCCGCCGCGCGAGGCGCCGTCACAATCGAGATTCTCGATCCCGCAGGCGAAGTGATTCGCCGCTACTCGAGCGAGGATCGTCCGGCGCCGGTGAACCCCGAGATGCTCAACATCCCGGCGTTCTGGAGACGGACACCCGAGCCCTTGTCTGCTGCTGCCGGGATGCATCGCTGGGTATGGGATCTTCGTCCGACCCCGACTGGTGGCGGCAGGCGCGGTGCCGGTGGCGGTGGGGACATATTCGGCCGCGGCGGCGAAGCGCGAGCACTGCCCGGAATCTATACCGTGAAGCTCACGGTCAATGGCAAGAGTTATACTCAAACGCTCGCGGTGAAGATGGACCCACGCGCGAAGTGAATGCGTGATGCCGCGGAGCGGGCACCGGAGTATAGCCCCGGGTGGAGCGAAGCGGAACCCGGGGAATCTTCTTTGCAGGCTTTGGACAATGGAAAAAGGACAATCTAAGAACCGCCGTTTAAGGCCCCAGATCGAACCACCCTCTTATCTGCGTACGGTAAGTGCAAACTGTTAAACCACTCACTCGATGCTGTATAGTTGCAGATTCAACGCAGTGAAATTTTCTCAACTGATTAGAGTGACAAAATCGAGATGACTGATATCGAAACTATAGTGAGCCTCGCAAAACGCCGGGGCTTTGCCTTTCAATCGAGCGATATCTATGGCGGGCTGGGATCGGTGTGGGACTACGGGCCTCTTGGAGTTGAACTCAAAAACAACATCAGACGCGCGTGGTGGCGTTCAGTCGTGTACGAACGCGATGACATGGTCGGGCTCGACGCCGGAATCCTTATGAATCGCGTCGTCTGGAAATACTCAGGTCACGAAGAGACTTTCTCTGATCCGCTGGTTGATTGCCGGAAGTGTAAGGCCAGACTGCGTGCAGATAAAATTGAGGGTGGGAAGTGCCCAGAGTGTGGCTCGACGGATCTTACCGAACCGCGTCAATTCAATTTGATGTTCAGGACGACGGTTGG